>DASXHV010000054.1:0-58157 GCA_036488285.1 Jatrophihabitans sp.
TCACGCGGTGACCTTCTCGCACGCCAAGGCCTTCAGCATCCCGACCGGCGCAGAAGTGCTCAGCGACCCGGTATCGATCACCGTCGGCGCCGGCAAGAACCTGCTGGTCAGCATCGACCTGCCACAGGCGACCACATCGGCAACCTGGCACTCCGACGCCTTCGACACCAGCTACCTGTCTCTGCCCGGCAACCACACCCGTGACGACGGGGACGGCAACTACACGTCCGCGACGACGTCCTGGTACTACCTGTCCGGTGTGGATCTGGTGGCCCCCAAGGCCAGCGGAACCGTTGTGGCGTTCGGGGACTCCATTACCGATGGTTACAACACTCCCGTCGGCGCGTACCAGCGCTGGCCTGACGATCTGGCTCGGCGACTGGCCGGCAGCCATCCGATGGGCGTTGTAGACGCCGGGATCGGCGGCAACCGCGTACTCACCGATGTGCCGAATATCTGGCAGGGAGTCAGTGCCATCAAGCGGTTCGACCACGACGCGCTCGGCCAGCCCGGGGTGCGCGACGTGATCCTGCTCGAGGGCATCAACGACATCGGCAACAACGCCGGGCCGAACGGGACGCCGCTCACGGTGCAGGACCTCATCGACGGCTATCGCAACCTCATCGCCCAGGCCCACGCGGCCGGCGTCCGGATCATCGGCGCCACGATGCTTCCGGACTTCGGCAACGTCTACTACAGCGCCTCGGCCGAGGCGATTCGGCGAGCTGCCAACGACTGGATCCGTACCAGCGGCGCGTTTGACGGGGTGGTCGACTTCGACAAGGTCATGAGCGACCCGTCCGCCCCCGCTGCCCTGAACGCCAGTTACGACTCCGGTGACCATCTCCACCCGAACGCAGCCGGCATGCAGGTCATGGCGAACGCGGTGAACCTTCAGCTGCTGAGCTGAAACCCATCGACAAGGAAGTACGTGCCGCTGAGCTTGCTCACGCTCAAGGTGTGCGAGCCGGCGGCCAGTCCTGTTACCGAGTAGAGCTGTTGCTGCACGTGACGCTCGGCGGTGTTCGCATTGACAGCGGGCTTCGAGACACCGTCGAGGGTGATGCCCACCTGCCCCTCGTCTGAGTTCGTCTCGGTCAGGAAGCTGATTCCGGTTCCGTTGAACGTGATGGTGGCCGACGCGCCGTCTTGTTGGGTGTAGTGCACACCGTCGTTCAGGTCGCCGATGCCGCGTGATCCGCTGGACGACCAGCTCCCGCTGTAGCCGATGCGCAGGTCGTCGTCATCGACCACATTGCTTTTCGGTGTGCCGGGCCCGGCTGCATCGATGATCGCCTGAGCGGCCGGCGGCCAGTTTCCATCGGTAACCACGGTGGATTGTTGGAAGGTGATGTTCGTGCCGTTGTTGTTGTACGCGGCGGTGTCGGTGTAGTTGCCGTAGATCGTGTCGTCGTGGATTGTCGGCGTCCACAGATTCAGCCAGAGCGAGCCGTTGCTGAAGCGCACCACGTTGTCGTGGGTGTTCCACAGCGAGCTGCCCTCGTCGTGGTAGATCATGTTGCAGCCGTCGATGCACTCACCCAGCACGTTGCCGGTGAATTCCGACGCGGATGCCTGGCCGCCCAGGGTGTAGATCGGGCCGCCGTCGTTCAGCACGCCCATCACGCTGTGCACGTGGTTGTCGAGGACGTGGTTGCCCCCGGTGTAGGTCGTGCCGTGGCTGCACGGGTTCGGCAGCCCTTGCTTGGCCTGCAACGTGCAGTCCGATGCCCAGCCCCAGCCCCAGCCGATCGAGATGCCGGAGTACGGCGTATAGCCGACGTCGTTGTGCGCGAGGGTCGTGTTCCTGCTGTCGCCGACGAAGATGCCGACCGCGTCCTGGTATTCCTGGCCCGGGTGCTGGACGGTGTCGCCGGACACGGTGTTGCCGCTGGTCATCAGCGCGGGCTGGGTCTGGTAGTAGTCATCGACCTCACCAACGGCGACACCGATGCCCGAGGTGTCGGTGATGGAGCTGTCGGTGACCGACGAATCCTGCGTCTGGTCTGCGAGGTCGATACCGCTGGTTCCGGTGTGCTGTACGGCGTCGCCGGTGAACGAGATCCGCACGCCGCGATGCACCTGGACAGCGGCCGGGATCCGGATCGGCTGGTGGGTGGTCGGATCCCACAACACGCCGGCCTGGTTGTCGACGTATCCCTCGGCGGTGGGTGCGTTCCATGTCGTGTAGGCGAAAGTGATGCCGCTGAAGGTGACGTCGTGTACCGGCGCGACGGCACCCGCGATCACGGTGACCCCGTCGACGAGCATGTAGTTGCCGCCGGTCTTGACCATCTTCAGGGTGTGCTTTCCGGTAGCCAGTCCGGTGACTGACACCATTGCCTGCTGCGCCAACCTTTCCGGGCCGTTGCCAGACACGGTGGACACCTTCGCGCCGTCCACGTACACATCAGCGCTGCCCTCGTCGGTGCTGGTCTCTGACAGCACCTGGATCCCGGTGCCGGTGAAGGTGTAGCTGAAGGAATCGCCGTTGGTGCTCGTGTAGTGCACGTCGCCGTTGAGGTCGCCCAGCGGTCTGCCGTTCTGGTAACCCCAGCTGCCGACGTAGCTCGCTCGCCAATCGGTGTCGTTCAGCGGCGCCAGGTGTCCAGGGGTGCCGCTGAGGTCGAGCAGTTCGGGCGCGACCGGCAGTTCGACGTCGGCTTTGGCGAGATCTTCCCCTGGCCGCGGCACGTAATACAGGTAGCCTGCTGCGCTGTCGAGGTAGAACTGTCCGGGGGTGCCGAGCAACTGGTAGGCGTTCTCGATCCAGCTGATGCCACTCAGCGTCGGCAATCCGGCGCCGTTGAACGGGAAGCCCGGATGAGGCACGGAGACGTGGTTGTTGTTCCAGCATGCTGGATCGACGGTGAGGTCGGAGCCACCGGACCCGTTGGCGGTGATCGAGGCAAGTGGGCAACGCATCTGCTTCCACGCGTTGTTGTTGACGATCTCGACCTGGCTGGTGTTGGTCCAGGACGCGTAGGACCCGTCGTTGGTGGTGAACCCGCTGCTCGTCGCGCTGAAGCCCGGCGGGTTGTTCGCGCTGCGGGCCCGACTCGCGCGGGTGCCGTTCACGAACAGTTCGCGGCTGGCAGTTCCGATCGGCACTGTGGCCCGGTAGATGTTCTTGCTGGCGTCCACCTTGGTGAAGCCGCTGACCCGAATCGCACCGTTGAATTCCGGCGTCTGGCCTGGGGCGGCTTGGTAGCTGACGGTGTGGCCCGGCCGGCCGGAGTCCTGGACACCGAGCGTGAACGGGCTGGTCAAGCGGTATGTGCCGCCGTTCAACTGGACCACCACGTCGCCGGCGGCGTGCGCGATCATGCCTCTGACCCGACCGCGTGCCGTGTTCAGGTCGCACGGCGCGGCCGCGCTGCAGGAGGCGCCCCTGCCAGTGGGCGATACGTGGAGGACATCCGATGTGTGGGTAGCTAAGCCAGGGAAGCCACCGAGTGTGGCGGCCGTTAATAAGGGCGCAGCGAGGAAACTAGCGATCCGCATTGTAGCCTCCAAAGGCAGACATCCGATGAATATAGAGCGCAGGGGATGGCATGTCTATGCACCCAAGGACTCGTTGACGGTCTCGTAGCTCTGTCCTTAGCCGGGTAGCCGGGTAGCCGGGTAGCGGGGGAGCGTGGGCAGACTCTTCGTCGTGATGGTGCGCTTGCGGGAACCCGAAGATGTCCGACTGTGCGTGGAGGTGCTGGCCGGGGTCCATGATCAGGATGGGTATCCGTTGCAGTGGCCCGCTGACCCGGTGTCATGGCTATCGCCGCCGGGCCTTGTTTCTGCGTGGGTGGCCGACGTCGATGGGGAATTGGCCGGGCACGTGGCGTTGATCGGAGACAACTCGTCCGAACTGCCGCCGGGGCTCGGCCAAGCCGAGATCTCCCGGCTGTTCGTGTCGCCAACCATGCGGGGACGCGGTGTCGGCGCGCAACTGTTGGATGCGGTGACGCGACGAGCTGAACATCAAGGCTGGGCATTGTGGCTCGAGGTTGTCGAAGGCAGAGGCAGTGCAGCACCGTTCTACGAACGGCGTGGCTGGCGCCTGGTCGATCGCCGATCAGCGGACTGGACTACGTCCGCGGGCGACCGGCCGGTCTTGCGTCGCTACGCCGAACCGTCCCAACCGAAGTACCCATAGCCGAATACCCGTAGCCGGACCTTTGTGCGGGTACCTCGCGCAGGCATGGTTGCGAAATCGACCCGGACGCTCCTACCGTGGGATGTGGACGGTCCCCGCGCAATCGCCACCGCCCCTTTCCCCCGGAGGGGCAAGCTCGACCAGGCGAGGACCGTTCCCCCGTACACGGTCGCGGTATCTGCTGGCATCGTGACGACAGCGCCTTTATCCGCCGCTGAGTTGCTGGGGCGCGTCGGCGAGGACGAGTGCTGCTGCGCCGCGCACCGCGGCCGTGTCGCCCAGGGCGCTCATGCTGATCTCCAGTTGGCGGCTGTGTGACCCGACGGCGTTGCGCGCCAGGGCGCGTCGCATCGGATCGAGAAGGAGGTCACCGGCGGCCGCGAGTTCACCGCCGATGAGGATAAGCCGCGGGTTAAGGGTCATCACGGTCATTGCCAGCACGCGGCCCACCGCCTCGCCGGCGTCCCCTACTGCACGCACCGCGCCCCGGTCATGTTGTTCGATCAGGGCTGCCAGGTCCGTGCTAGTCACCGTCTGGCCCCAGCTGCGCGACAGCAGGGTCGTGATGGCCGTCGGGCTCGCGACCGTCTCGAGACAGCCGCGGTTGCCGCATCGGCATACGGTGCCGTTCGGTTCGACCGTGACGTGACCGAGCTCGCCGGCCAGGCCGTCGTGACCGAGCAGCATCCGTCCGTCGCTTACGATGCCGGCGCCGATACCCGCGGACAGCCGCAGGTAGACGACGTCGTCCCAAGTCTGTGCGGCGCCGTAGCGTCGCTCGGCGAGGACGCAGGCGTTCGCGTCGTTGATCACTTGAACGCGCAGGCCGGTACGAGCCGCCAGCTCCTCACCCGGCTTGAGTCCCACCCAGCCGGGCATGATCCCTTCCGCGCGCAGCTCCCCATTGCGTCGGTCCACCGGACAGGCGATGCCGACGCCGAGACCGAGGACGGACGATTGAGGCGTCTTGGTCTCGCGCAATGCGCGGTCGATCGACTTGGTCGCGGCCTGGAGGGTGTCCTGGGCGGAGTCGTCAACGTCGATGTCGATGCTGTTGTCCCAGAGACAGTTTCCGACGAGATCGCTCAGAACCGTGCGAACGTGGTCGTGCCCGATGTCGACGCCCAACGCGTGCGCTGCGCGCGGCTCGAGGGAGAGCAGCACAGGGGGGCGTCCGAGCTTGGCGGCGCTGCTCGCCACGGCCTGCTCGCGTACCAGCTCCTCGTCGATCAGATCGAAGATCACCGAACTCACAGTGGCCCGGGAGAGTCCAGTGCGTCGCATCAGATGGGCTCGCGATAGCTCACGCGCGTCGGTCAATGCCTGCAGGACACGGAGCCGACCGAGCCGGCGCAGGTTGACCGGCGTCTCAGCCTCACGGTCCGCATCAGGGAAGCCCACGCGGGAACGATAGCAGTCATATGTTTCATGTTTGCGCATAACTCGTCACCGAAATCCGTCCGAACCTCTTGACTTACGACGTGATCCAGCAGAAAGATGACGTCTGCCCAACAGTGTCCTGTCCGTCCCTTCTCGGCTCTTTGCAACGAGTGGATGCGGGCCACCCAAAGTTTCGGCATGCGGAGGCGTCTCATGGCCCAGATTCGACATGACCACCGGCGGCCGGTGGCGTGCGCAGTCGCCTTGCTCAGCGCTCTCGCGTGCCTGGTTGCGGTTCTCGCGGCGTCGCAGCCGGCCACCGCCTCGCCTAAGGCTGCGACGCCCGGGACGCCCGGGACGCCCGGGACGACCGCGACGCCTATCTACCTCAACACCGGCTACAGCTACGCCGAGCGCGCCGCCGACCTCGTCTCGCGCATGACATTGAGCGAGAAGGTGCAGCAGCTGCACACCAACAACGCGCCTGCGATACCGCGTCTGGGCGTGCAGCAGTACACGTACTGGAGCGAGGGCCAGCACGGCCTCAACCGGCTCGGCGCAGACACCGCAGAAGGCGGTCAAGGAGCGGTGGACGACGTCCACGCGACCAGCTTCCCGGTCAACTTCGCCTCGTCGATGAGCTGGGATCCCAGCCTGGTCTACCAGGAAACGACAGCGATCTCGGACGAGGCGCGCGGCTTCCTGGACAAGTCGCTGTTCGGTACCGGCCAGAACAACATCGGTCCGAATGTCAACAACTACGGCGACCTGACCTACTGGGCACCCACCGTCAATCTCGACCGTGACCCGCGCTGGGGGCGCACCGACGAGGCGTTCGGCGAGGACCCCTATCTCGTGTCGCAGATGGCCGGAGCCTTCGTCAACGGCTACCAGGGAAACACCATGTCCGGGCAGCCCACGACGCCCTACCTCAAGGTAGCGGCGACCGCGAAGCATTACGCGCTGAACAACGTCGAGGCGAACCGGCTCTCCGGTGACTCGGTCACCAGCGAGGCCGACCTACACCAGTATTACCTCAAGCAGTTCCAGAGCCTGATCGAGAACTCGCACGTCTCCGGGCTGATGACCTCCTACAACGCCATCAACGGCACGCCCGGCGCGGTGAACTCCTACACCGTCAACCAGCTCGCGCAGCGAACCTTCGGCTTCAGCGGCTACATCACCTCAGACTGCGATGCGGTCGCGACGGCCTGGCAGAACCCGCCGGGCGGACATGCCTGGGCCGCGCCCGGCTGGAGGTCCTCCACCGTCAACGCCCAGGTGATCTGGACCAACACCACCACAGGCGCCACGATCCCTGCCGGGGCCGGTGCGGAGGCCTACGCGCTGCGCGCCGGTACCGCGCTGAACTGCACCGGTGACCAGGCGACACTGACGAATATCCAGGACGCGATCGACGCCGGCATCCTGTCCGAGGGCGTCATCGACACCGACCTCGTGCGAGTGTTCACGCTGCGGATGGCCACCGGCGAGTTCGATGCGCCGGCGCACAACAGCTACACCAAGATCACCAAGTCCGCGATCCAGAGCCCGGCCCACCAGGCCCTCGCGCAGAAGGTCGCCGACAACTCCCTGGTCCTGCTCAAGAACGCTGCCACCGCCAGTGGTAGCGCGCCGCTGCTACCGATCTCCGCTGGCTCGGCGAAGAAGGTCGTCATCCTGGGCAACCTGGCCAACCAGGTGACGCTGGGCGGCTACTCCGGACAGCCGACGTTCCAGATCAATGCCGTGCAGGGCATCACCGCGGCGGTGAAAGCGGCCAACCCCGACGCGTCGGTGATCTTCGACGCGGCCGGCACCTCCACCACGGCCACCACGCCCGCCGTGCTCAGCGACGCCACTAAGGCGGCGATCCAGAACGCCGACCTCGTCCTCATGTTCGCAGGCACCAACAGCTCGAACGCAAGCGAGGGCAAGGACCGAACGACGATCGCGATGCCGGGCAACTACGACTCCCTCATCGATCAGGTCAGCGCCCTCGGCAACCCGCGGACCGCGCTGGTGATCCAGGCAGACGGACCGGTGAAGGTCGACGATGTCCAGGCCAAGGTCCCGGCCATCCTGTTCAGCGGCTACAACGGGCAGAGCCAGGGCGCAGCGCTCGCCGATGTCCTCTTCGGAAAGCAGAACCCGGCCGGACACCTCAACTTCACCTGGTACAAGGACGATTCCCAGCTCCCCGCGATGCAGAACTACGGACTGAATGCGGCGAGCACCGGCGGCCTGGGCCGTACGTATCAGTACTTCACCGGGGCGCCGAGTTACCCGTTCGGCTACGGACTGAGCTACAGCACATTCGGCATCTCCAACGTGACCGCCGACCGGCGCACCGTGTCCGCGGACGGCAGCGTGCAGGTCAACTTCAACGTGACCAACACCGGGCACAGCAGCGGAACGACAGTGGCGCAGCTTTACGTGTCCTCGCCCGGCGCCGGACAGGGTGACGTACCCCTGACCCGACTGGCCGGCTTCCAGAAAACCAAGACGCTCCGGCCCGGCCAGACCCAACACGTGACGCTCCGCGTCAAGATCGGCGACCTGGCGCTCTGGGACACGGCACGCTCGCGCCAAGCGGTTACCGATGGGCAGTACAAGTTCATGCTCGGCACGGACGCCTCCCACATCGTCGCAACGAAGGACGTTCAGGTAACGGGCTCACGCGCCCCGCGGGTGCAGTCCGTGACGGTGCAGCCGCAGGCCGTGGACTACCAGGCCGGGCAGACCATCGATCTGACCGGCACAAACAAATGGCTGGCCGACGACACCAACGCCGCCGAAGAGCCCGATCGCAACCTCGGCATCGTCGCCGACAATGTTGTGGAGGCGGTCAACACCGACCAGTCCTTCGTCGACCTGAGCAGCGCGCACATCGAATACACCAGCAGTAACCCGAGCATCGCCAGCGTGGACAGCAAGGGACTGGTCCGTGCGATCAAGGACGGCGTCGCCACCATCACCGTGACCGTGAACGGCGTCCGTGGCAGCACGCCCATCGTCGTGCAAGGGACGCTGACGAACTCTGTCCCATCGATCATGGACGCCGGTTCATCAGGTACCGCCTCGGCGACATTCACCAACGGCGACGCGACTGCGGTCCGGAACGTGGCGCTCTCTATTGACGTCCCGGCGGGCTGGAGCGCGACACCGTCGACGCCGACCACCTTCGGCTCCGTGCCCGGCGGCTCCGCGGTCACGGCGAAATGGGCGATCTCGCCCGCTGCCGATACATCGCCTGGTGCGTATCAGGTCAGCTTCACGGCGAGCTCCAGCGAAGGTACTTTCACCTCGAGCGGTCAGGTGAAAGTGCCCTACGCCTCGGTCGTCGCAGCGTATGACAACACCGGCATCAGCAACGACAACGCCCCAGCGGCCGGCGCATTCGACGGCGGTGGCCTGAACTACTCCGCCCAGGCACTGGCCGCAGACGGGTTCGTCTCGGGCCAGAACGTGACGGCCGGCGGGATCAGCTACAGCTGGCCACCCGCGAATGTGCCCGACAACATCGTCGCCGGTGGACAGGTCGTGCCGCTTACCGGCACCGGGAACCTGTTGGGCTTCCTCGGGGCCAGCAACAATGGCACCACCTCCGGTGCAGGCACCGTCGTCTACACCGACGGCACAACCCAGGCCTACACGCTCAGCTTCGCGGACTGGTGGTCCGGCAGCGCGGCAGCGGGCACGTCCATCGCCGCCACCACGAACTACATCAACAACGGCGCCAACAGCAGCAGGCAGAACCAAACCGTGCACGTGTATGAGGCGTGGGTGCCGCTGAACGCGGCCAAGACGGTCCGATACGTGATCCTGCCCGACGTGACAGCGAACGGTCAGGTCACGGGAACGTCCGCGATGCACCTGTTCGCGCTGGGGATCGCAGCTTCGAGCGACCAGACCGCGATCGTATGTGACGACCTGGGGAACCCGGACACCTCGAACGGTGCCACCGTCATGGAGGAAGGCGATGGTCACACGATGTCGACCACCGCGGGTGGGCTGCCGGCGCGCACGACCACCGGCTCGGGGTCGCTGTACATGTACTTCGACCTGGACAACTTCGTGGTACCGGGCGGCACGTATCAGGCGACCGCATACGTCAGCTACTACGACCACGGCACCGGAAGCTGGGACATCCAATACGACTCCTTCGCCAACGTAGCGAACAACGCCTTCCGGGACTCCGTCCGAGTAACCGACACCAACACCGATACCTGGAAGACGGCCGCGGTACCGCTGCCCGATGCCGCGCTCAGCAACCGGGAGAACGGCCAGACCGATCTGCGGTTCAACATCGGCGTCGGCACCCAGAGCATCGGACGGGTTTCCTTCGCGGTGACCGGCGGAAACGTGCTGCCAGTTCACCTGTGCTCCGCGCAACCCACCGCGCCAACGGTGACCCGCCAACCACAGGACGTCACCGTGTCGGCCGGCAGCGATGCGAGCTTCACCGCACACGCCGCCGGCGACCCCGCCCCCCTCGTGCAATGGCAGTCCAAGTCGCCCGCGGCTGACTGGGCCGACATACCGGGCGCTACCGCGACCACCCTTACGGTGAGCAAGCCGCCGGCCTCGGCCGACGGCACTCTGTACCGGGCCGTCTTCCTCAACCTCGCAGGCAGCAGCACCAGCGATCCGGCCACCCTGCACGTCCAATAGCTGAGTAATCCCGGGTCCTGCCCGCGCCCGTTGGACCACCCTCGGCGCGGACCTGCGGCAGCACCATGCCACCCCATCGGGGTCACAAGACCCCGCACCCGTGCCGCATGAGTAGGAGCGATCATGTCCAGTCGGCTGACCGATCTGCGTGGAAGGCGCTCGACACTCGTCGCGGCGGTTGCCTGCGCCTTACTGCTGGGCGGCCTGGTCCAGGCTGGGCCGGTCCGAGCGACCCCGAAGTCGCCCGGCGTTCTGGTGTCGGACCCGACCCAGTACGTGGACCCCATGATCGGCACGGGTAACGGTGGCGACGTCGTCGGAGACATCAACGACTTCCCTGGCGTCGACACCCCGTTCGGCATGATGCAGCTGAGCCCGGATACCCAGGGTTCGGGCGAGGGCTATTCCTACGGCAAGTCCTCGATCCGCGGCTTCAGCCTCGATCATGCCTCCGCGGGTTGCGGCATCTTCGGCGACGTGCCGATTCTGCCGACGGCAGGCGCCATCGGCTCGAACCCCGGCAGCGCGACGGCGACGTTCTCGCACGACAACGAGCACGCCACCCTCGGCTCATACAACGTGCTGCTCACCGACTCGAACATCCACACGAGCCTGACCGCCACCAGCCGCACCGGCTTGCTGACGTTCCAGTACCCGGCGGGTAGCACCGCGAACGTCCTGATCAAGTCAGGAGCAAGCCTGGCGGGCAACAGTGCGGCCTCGGTGGACGTCAACGGTAGCCACGAGGTGTCCGGATCGGCGACGGCGAATGGGCTGTGTGGGCAAGGCAGTTACACCGTCTACTTCGACGTCCAGTTCTCTCAGCCGTTCTCCGCGCATGGCGCCTGGCAGGGCACGGCCGTCACCGCGGGATCTTCGAGCGCGACCGGTCCCGGGTCGGGGGCATACCTGACCTTCGACACCAGCGCCTCGAAGACGGTGCAGGCAAAGGTGTCCATGTCCTACGTGAGCGTCGACGGTGCTCGCAACAACATGGCACAAGAGATCCACGGCTGGAACCCCAAGCCGGTTGAGGAGCAGACCTGGAACGAGTGGCGGGACGCGTTGCGCACCGTGCAGGTCGGAGGCGGCACCAACTCAGACCTGACTACCTTCTACACCGCGCTGTACCACTCGTTGCAGTTCCCGAGCGTGTTCAACGACGTAGACGGCCGCTACATGGGCTTCGACAACAACGTGCACCAGGTGCCCTCGGCCCAGACCCAATACGCGACGTTCTCCGACTGGGACACCTACCGGGCTCTCGCGCCGCTGCAGACGATGCTGTTCCCGAAACAGGCCGCCGATATGGCGAACTCGCTGATTCGCGATGCCCAGCAGCAGGGTGGCTGGATGCCGCGCTGGCCACTGGCGAACGTGAGCACCACGGGAACGATGAACGGCGACAATGCAGTGCCGCTGATCGCGAACACGGTGGCCTTCGGTGCGAAGAACGTCGACATCGCGGCTGCGCTCCCGATCATGCTCAAGGGCGCGACCCAGTCTGAGAAGCTGGGCTGGGGTTGGCAGGAGCGGCAGTGCGTGGAGGAGTACGTCAAGCTCGGCTACGCACCGAACGACGCCTGCTCACAGGGCTCGCACGGCCGCCAGGGCGTCTCGGAGACGTTGGAGTGGTCAATCGACGACTTCGCGATTTCGCAGCTGGCCGCCTCAGTCGGCAATAACGACACCGCGTCGCAGTACCAGCAACGCAGCCAGAACTGGCAGAACACGTTCAATCCCACGACCGGTTACCTGCAGCCGCGTGACGAGCTCGGCGCCTTTCCGAATGGCCCGGCGTTCGTCACCCCGCCTGCCAAGGCGTTCGGACAGGACGGCTACGACGAGGGCAACGCCGCTGACTACGGCTGGGAGGTGCCGCAGAACATGGCCGGGCTGATAGGTGCCATGGGCGGCAAAGACGTCGCGATCCCGCGTCTGGACACCTTCTTCGGCCAGGACAACGCCGGCCCGAACGCGCCGTACATGTGGGCCGGAAACGAGGTCGACCTGTCTGTGCCGTACGTCTATGACTACCTTGGCCAGCCGTGGAAGACGCAGGCGCAGGTGCGCAAGCAGGAGCAGGAGCTTTACCCGCCGACCCCGAATGGGCTGCCGGGCAACGATGACCTCGGCGCGATGTCCTCATGGTATGTCTGGTCTGCGCTGGGAATGTTCCCGGTGACCCCGGGCAAGGCGGACCTTGCACTCGGCAGTCCGCTGTTCAAGCGCGCTGCTCTGCATCTCGGCAACGGCGGGACGATCAACGTCAACGCGCCGGCGGCGGCTGACAATGCGCCATACGTGACCGGAGTAAAGCTGAACGGTCGCTCCGCCACCAGCACCGGACTACCCGAGTCGTTCGCGACAAGCGGAGGCGGGCTCGACTTCAGCCTGTCCAGCTCACCGGATACCCAGTGGGCAATCAGCGGGAATGCCTCGCCGCCCTCGTACCAGACCGGACAGGACCCCGCGATCGGCTTCACCAACCCATCCGGCCCGATAACTGTGACGGCCGTCGACACCATCAAGGTCGCGGTTGGCGCACAGGGCACCGGGCTCAAGGCGACCGCAGTGCAATGGAGCGCCCATGCCAGCGACGGGATAGCCGTCAGCCCCGCATCCGGAACGCTCAACGTTTCGGCCGGCGGAAGGATCAGTACAGACGCGAGCGTCACCGTCCCCAGCTCCGTCGCGTCCGGGTACTACCCGGTGACGTTCGACTTCACCACGAGCGACGGTCTGAAGGTTCCGGGTGGCGTTCTGGTCATGACGGTGCAGGCCGACGACCACACGGCGATCGTGGCTGACGACCTCGGTAATCCCGATGTCGCCAACGGCCTCAACGTGGTCGAGGAAGGCGACGGCCACACGACGGCGACCACAGCGGGTGGCTTGCCCGGTCGCACTACGACCGGTACCGGGTCGTCGTACATGTATATGAACGTGGACAACACGCTGGTTCCCGGTGGCGATTACCAGGCCACCGCCTACGTGAGCTACTTCGACCACGGCACGGGTAGCTGGAACATCCAGTACGACTCTGCCGCACCGGACAGCGCATACCAGAACTCGCCGCGGATCACGGACACGAACACCGACACTTGGAAGACGGCGGTGATCCCCTTGCCCGGGGCGGCATTCAGCAGCCGCGAAAACGGTAGTACCGACCTGCGGCTGAGCATTGGCACCGGCGTCCAGGTGATCGGCCGAGTCGCCTTCAGCGTGACGGGGGCCAACGTACTCGCTATGCACCTTGCCTCGGCACAACCGACGGCGCCGGTGGTCACCACGCAGCCGATGGATGCGACGGCGACTGCTGGGTCGGTCTCGTTCACGGCGGCCGCAACGGGTGATCCGAAACCGGTAGTGCAGTGGCAGGCGAAGGCACCCGGTGGGGACTGGAGCGCAGTCAGCGGGGCGACGGATACCACGCTGACGCTTGCGAACCCGCGCGGTTACACCGACGGCACCCAGTTCCGCGCTGCGTTCTCGAACCTGGCCGGCGGCGCATTTTCCGATCCGGCCACGCTGCACCAGTAAAAGGCAATCGCAGATCAATATCGGGAGGGCGCCGCGGCAGCTAGGGGAGGTAGCGGCAATCGCGTAAGAGTGGTCGGTCGTGATGGCGCTCACTGACCCGCGCCGGAGCAGCGGACCCTGACCGATAATCGGCCTCGTCGTCTTGAGGAGCATGCACCCTGCTGGCAGGGGCGTGACCAGGAAATCGAGGGCAGCATGCAGCGCACCATGTTCAGCGCGAAAATCCACCGCGCAACCGTCACCCACGCCGACCTGCACTACGTCGGCTCGGTCACCGTCGACGCCGACCTGCTGGATGCAGCAGATCTACTTCCCGGTGAGAAGGTCTCGATCGTGGACGTCACCAACGGGGCCCGCCTGGAGACCTACATCATCGAGGGACAGCGCGGCAGCGGAGTCGTGGGCATCAACGGCGCTGCTGCGCACCTGATTCAGGTCGGGGATCTGGTCATCCTGATCGGATACCAGACGATGACCGACGCCCAAGCGCGAACGTTTCGTCCCCGCGTCGTCCATGTCGACCCGGCCAATCGGATCCTTGGCGTCGGCACCGATCCGGCAGAGGCGCTGGACACCCTCCTCCAATCACCACCCGCCGCCGTCGCGCCAGCACGGCACTGAGCCGCGGCTGGCCGGCGCACCGTGGGGTGGGCGACTCTTCCCGGAACGCCGATTACGCGTTGTGGACTTGATCGTTGTGGACTTGATCGTTGTGGACTTGATCTTTGTCAGTGCACGGCTGTGACATGCGCGCGGTCGCGGCTCTTCACCAGCCCGACGCGGCGCAGCTTCCAGTCGGTGATGAGTGCGTTCAGCTCCTCTGGCGTCATTTCCGCCGGCAGGACACCGATCTCTAGCTCTCGCTGCAACCACGCAAAATATCGTTGCCGCCCGTCGTGCCGACTCACATGAGGTGCCACGGACCTTTTCTCAAGGACCGCGGCGAGCTCATCCAGGTCTGTGCGCAACAATTCGCGCAACTCGGCGAGACTCACCTCCCGCGCGTCCCGACGCCATCGACTCATCTGTTCTTCCCCCCGATGTCAACGCTACAAATCCAACGCAACGAATCCAGCGGCGCTGCCCGGCCGCCGCCTCTCTTCCACCCGAATGATCGCCTACCTCACAATCATTTAACAAGCGTCAATCCAGTGACCGACCGCTCGCAATCCGTGAGTGGCGCCCTTGCAGGCCACGCCGCCATCGCGGCCAGCGCTGCTGCCCCGTTGGCGTTGGCTGAGACCCGGCGGTTCCACAGCTGGCAGGCTGGATGGCACGCTTGACAGGAGCGGCGTAGCCAGAGATTCTTGTTGCGTATAACGCACGATGTTTTGCCTTACGCAATTCGAGGTGATCCTGATGATGGCAGTCTGTCCGCTCGCCGACCTTCCTCGCGGCGAGGCCAGGCGCGTCGAGGCTGACCCACCCATCGCGATCTTCCACACTGAAGCCGGCGAGCTCTTTGCCATCGACGACACCTGCACTCATCAGGACGCATCGCTTGCCGACGGATGGCTCGAAGGGTGCGAAATCGAGTGCCCACTGCACGCCTCGAGGTTCGATCTGCGTACCGGAGCGGTGGATGCGCCGCCCGCCAAGCGCCCGGTGCGGACGCACGCGGTCACGATCAGCGATGGTGTGATTCACGTCAGCCTGTCCGGCGACACCTTGAACGACACCTTGAATCTGCCTCCCGGTGCCCAGGCCGTCGCGGATCTCACGTGAAGTCGATCGCCGTCATCGGGGGATCGCTGGCCGGTCTGTCGGCCGCCCGAGCGTTGCGGAATCAAGGCTTCGACGGACGACTCACCGTGGTCAGCGATGAGCAGCGCCGACCGTACGACCGGCCGCCGCTGTCCAAATCCTTCCTCGCCGGCACGGCAACCGAGGCCGACCTTTCCCTGGAGGCCGAGCACGAAAACCTCGACGCCGACTGGCAATTCGGCCTGACCGCTACGGCCCTGCACGCGTCGACCAGAAGCATCGAACTCTGCGACGGCACCAGCTTCACTGCCGACGGAATCGTGATTGCGACGGGCGCACGGCCGCGCCCGCTTGCGCCAGGCCCACCCCGCGGCGTTCATGTCCTGCGCACCCTGGACGATTCGCTGGCGCTCAGAAAGGATCTGCAACCCGGCGCCCGCCTCGTCGTGGTCGGCGCCGGCTTCATCGGCGCCGAAGTCGCGTCAACCGCGCGCGGCCTCGGCCTCGACGTGACCGTGATCGAGGCGGCACCGACTCCGCTCAGTGCTCCGCTCGGGACGCAGATGGGCATGATCGTGTCGGCTCTGCATGCCGATCACGGTGTGCGACTGCTGTGCGGGGTAGGAGTGGTCGGCCTGACCGGCGCTGAGCGCGTTGAGGGTGTCGTGCTGGCTGACGGCCGCACCCTGACAGCGGACGTGGTCCTCGTCGGAGTAGGCGTCCAGCCCAACACCGAATGGCTGGCCAGCTCTGGACTCGACGCCTCCAACGGGGTGCGTTGTAATGCCTATGGCGTGACAGACATCCCTAACGTCGTGGCCGTCGGCGACTGCGCGAGTTGGTACGACCCGCTGCTCGGCGAGCACCACCGACTCGAACACTGGACAGGTGCCCGGGAGCGCGCGGCGATCGCCGTGAGCTCGCTGCTGTCCGGCGGCACCGACAATCGAGCGGGCAGAGCGCCGTACTTCTGGTCCGACCAGTACGGCTTGACGATCCAGATGGTCGGACACACCCGCAGCGCCGACTCGGTCCGCGTCGAAGAAGGTTCCACCGACGAGCGCGACTTTCTCGCCGTGTACCGCCGAGCTGAGGAACCCGTTGCGATCCTTGCGCTCGGCCACGGCAAGTCGTTCATGCGTTGGCGGCGCCAGCTCGGCTCGCAGCCTGCACCACTTTCACCTTCCGTTTCCGCACTCTGAGCAGGACGACAGGAGTACATGGTGTCGACGACAAGCCTTCCGTCAAGCCTCATCTCGACGCTGCCCGGCCACTACTACACCGACGAGAACATCTTTGCCCTCGAACAGCAACGGATCTTCGAGCAGATGTGGTTCTGCGCCGCCCGGTCCACCGATCTGCCGAACCCGGGCTCGTTCAAGACCGTGCAGGTCGGTCGGGAAAACGTGCTGATCTCACGTAACCGCGCCGGTGCGGTGAAGGCATTCTTCAACGTCTGCCGACATCGTGGCGCGCGGTTGTGCACCGATGATGTGGGCGAGACGAAGCGGGCGTTCCAGTGCGCCTATCACGCGTGGACCTATGACCTGGACGGCAAGCTGATCGCCGCGCCCAACCTCACCAAGATGCCCGACGTCGACCGGGTGGAGTACGGCCTGGTAACCATCCCGGTGCGCGAATGGCTCGGCTACGTCTGGGTCTGCCTCGCTGATGAGCCGCCGTCCTTCGAGGACACCGTGTCGCACGCGGTCGTCGAGCGACTTGGCGATCTGGAGTCCATTCAGCATTACGACATCGACAACCTGAGCGTGGGGCGCCGCATCGTCTATGACGTCAAGGCGAACTGGAAGCTCATCGTCGAGAACTTCATGGAGTGTTACCACTGCGCGACCATCCACCCTGAGCTGACCGAGGTGCTGCCGGAGTTCGCGAACGGGTACGCAGCTCAGTATTTCGTCGGACATGGTGCTGAATTCGGCGATGAAATAAGAGGATTCACGATCGATGGTTCAGAGGGCCTGGATCGCATCCCGGGGGTGAGTGAAGACCAGGATCGCCGTTACTACGCGATCACCATAAAGCCGCAGGTATTCATCAACCTGGTACCGGACCACGTGATTTTTCACCGGATGTATCCACTGGCCGCCGACCGCACGATCGTCGAGTGCGACTGGCTGTATCTGCCCGGCGTCGTCGAGTCCGGCAAAGACGTTGCGTCCTCCGTCGAATTGTTCGATCGGGTGAATCGTCAGGACTTCGACGCGTGCGAGCGGTGCCAGCCGGCGATGTCATCACGGGTGTATCGCCGCGGCGGCGTCCTGGTGCCCAGCGAGCACCACATCGGCCTGTTCCACGACTGGCTGAGGGCTGAACTCGGCACCGCCGTGGACGGCGAATCACGCGGCGTGGACCTGGAATCCGGTTCCGGTGGCCCCTGCGGGTATTAGCGGGTATTAGCGGGTACTAGCGGGTATTAGCGGGTACAAGCGGGTACTAGCGGGTACTAGTGGCTACTAGTGGCTACTAGCTGAGGTAGCCCATCCGATCGGAGATCCGGTTCACGCCGGTCCTCAGATCCTCGATGAGTTCGGAGATCCGGCTCTTGTCCAGCCGGTAAGCCGGGCCGGACACGCTGACTGCGGCGACGACCTCGCCGGTGTGATCTCGTACCGGCATGGCAACGCCGTTCAGGCCGTCCTCGTACTCCTCGAAAGTCGTTCCGTAGCCGTCGGCGAGCACCAGTTCAAGTTGCGCGTCCAGAGCCTTACGGGTTGTGACGGTGCGCGCCGTGAACCGCTCGAGCCCAGCAGCATCCAGCAGTTGTCTGCGCGTTGCCGAATTCTGGTGGGCCAGCAACACCTTGCCACTCGACGTGGCGTGCAGGGGGGTGAGCTGACCCGTCCAGTTCTGCGCCGCGACAGCAGCGGAACCGCGCGCCTGGTCGAGATTGACCGCGTAATGCGACCGGATGACAGCGAGATTCACGGTCTCGCCCAACGCGATGGCCAACTGATCCAGAACGGGGCGCCCCTGCCGGACCAGGTCGAGCCGGCCGGGAATCGCGCTGGCCAGCCGCAGGATTCCGAAACCGAGCTGGTACTTGCCGCGGCCGGCCACCTGCTCGACAAGCCCGCGATCTTCGAGCGCATTGAGCAGGCGGAACGCGGTCGACTTGTGCACGCCGATATCGGCCGCGACCTCACTGACGCCCGCGGCGCCTCGTCGAGCGAGAATCTCCAGAACGCTGACTGCACGGTCAACGGATTGCACGCCGCCGCTCGAATCAGCCGCGGGCGCCTTATCCTGCTTTCCGTTGCTCATGGCGCAACTATAAGTCCTAGCAAGTTCCGGCGGGCGCGTTGCGAATGAAGAAACCTAGTGCGTGATGCGGGACGGATCCGGTAGCATACGAGCCTATCGTCGCCGGCATCTTCCGTGCACCGGCACCGTGGAGGAACCATGGTTTCCACGCATTATGACTTCGCAATCGTCGGCGGCGGTTCGGCCGGTAGCGCGTTGGCGAATCGGTTGTCCGCCGATCCGGCGAACAAGGTCGTGGTCCTCGAGGCCGGCCGAAACGATTCGCTCTGGGACGTCTTCATCCACATGCCGGCGGCGTTGCCGTACCCGATCGGAAACAGGTTCTACGACTGGAAGTACGAATCCGAACCTGAGCCATTCATGAACGACCGACGCATCTATCACGCCCGCGGCAAAGTTCTCGGTGGATCCTCGTCCATCAACGGCATGATCTTCCAGCGCGGCAACCCGATGGACTACGAGCGCTGGGCCGCCGACAAAGGAATGCAGACGTGGGACTACGCGCACTGCCTGCCGTATTTCAACAGGATGGAAAACTGTCTGGCAGCTGAGCCGGACGACGAGTTCCGCGGTCACGCCGGACCGCTCGAACTCGAACGGGGCCCTGCCACGAACCCGCTTTTCGAGGCCTTCTTCCACGCTGCTGAGCAAGCGGGCTACCCGCGAACCGACGATGTCAACGGCTACCGGCAGGAGGGTTTCGCCAAGTTCGACAGGAACATCCGACGTGGCCGCCGGCTGTCCGCGGCCCGCGCGTACCTGCATCCGGTTATGAAGCGCCCGAACCTCGACGTCCGCACCCGCGCACTCGTGTCCAAGGTGCTGTTCGAGGGACGGCGAGCGGTCGGCGTGGAGTTCCGGCATGGCCGGGGCCCCACTCAGCAGATCCGGGCGAACACCGTCGTGCTGTGCGGCGGCGCGATCAACACGCCTCAGTTGCTGCAACTGTCCGGGATCGGAAACGCCGATGAAATAAGGGCTCTGGGCATCGACGTGGTTCACGACCTGCCAGGTGTCGGAGAGAATTTGCAGGACCACCTCGAGGTGTACATCCAGTACGCCTGCCGGCAACCGGTGACCATGCAGCGTTACCTCAAGCACCGCTACAAACCATTCGTCGGCGCTGAATGGCTCTTCCTCCGCAAGGGACCAGGCGCGACGAACCACTTCGAGGGCGGCGGCTTCGTTCGCAGCAACGATGAGGTCGACTACCCGAACCTGATGTTCCACTTCCTCCCGATCGCGGTGCGCTACGACGGCTCGGCACCGGAAGGTGGTGAGGGCTATCAGGTGCACATCGGACCGATGTACTCCGACGCGCGGGGCTCGGTGAAGATCACCAGCAGCGACCCCGGCCAGCATCCGGCGCTGAGGTTCAACTACCTGTCCACCGATCAGGACCGGCGCGAGTGGGTGGAATCCATTCGAGTGGCACGGCACATTCTCGCTCAGCCCGCTATGGATCCCTTCAACGCTGGAGAGACTTCGCCAGGGCCGTCGGTGCAGACCGACGAGCAGATTCTGAACTGGGTCCGTGCGGACGGCGAGACCGCGTTGCACCCGTCCTGCACCGCAAAGCTGGGGGTCGACGAAATGTCGGTCGTCGACCCCCTGACGATGGCCGTGCACGGGGTCGAGGGGCTGTGCGCCGTCGATGCCTCGGTCATGCCGTACGTGACCAACGGCAACATCTACGCGCCGGTGATGATGGTGGCCGAGAAGGGGGCGGACCTGATCCTGGGCAACACGCCGCTGTCACCGTCAGACGCCCAGTTCTACCGACACCGTCGCGACTAGCGGAACACCACGGTTCGGTTGCCGTTGAGGAGCACTCGGTGCTCGCTGTGCCACTTCAACGCCCGCGCCAACACCTTGGCCTCGACGTCTCGTCCGATGGCCACCAGATCCTCCGGATCCAGCGTGTGATCCACCCGCTCGACGTCCTGCTCGATGATCTGGCCTTCGTCGAGCTCGGGCGTCACGTAGTGCGCCGTGGCACCGATCAGCTTCACGCCCCGGCCATGTGCCTGGTGATATGGCTTGCCCCCCTTGAAGCTCGGCAGGAATGAGTGATGGATGTTCATCGCCCTGCCCTGCAGTTTGGTGCACAGATCGTCGGACAGGACCTGCATGTACCGCGCCAATACCACGATGTCGATATCGTGCTCGGCGACCAGTTCGAGCAGTCGCTGCTCGGCCTCTGGTTTGGTCAGCGCTGTTACCGGGATGTGGTGAAAGGCGATGCCGTACGCACTGGCAAGCGATGCCAGGTCTGGATGGTTCGACACAATCGCAGGGATCTCGATGTTCAGGGAGCCGACCTTCTGGCGGTACAGCAGGTCGTTGAGGCAATGGTCAAACCTCGACACCATCACCAGCGCGCGGGTAGGCGTGCTCGCCGCGTCCAATTGCCAGGCCATCTGGAACGAACTCGCGACGTGCGCGAATCCCGATTGCAGCTCGGCCAGCGTCGTCGATGGATTCGCGGACTCGAAATGCACCCGCATGAAGAACAGGCCGGTCACGCGGTCGTCGAACTGCTGGTTCTGCAGAATGTTGCAGGACTGCCGGACCAGAAAGCCGCTAACGGCGAAGACCAGCCCGGGTGTGTCGGTGCACGACAACGTCAGGATGTATTCACGCTCGGGGTTGCGTGCTGACGTCATGGTGGCTACCTCCGCAGGCCAGGAGTTGTTGCGAGCTGCGCAACAGCGTTCTACATACGAAACAAGAATGAAGCCTTCAGTCGTCACGGTCAATAGCGCTGCGTCCGGTTGCGAGTAGCTACGTCGCAGCCGCGGCTGCGGGCCACGTAAGCAACAAGTAACGGCCGGATGTCAACCCTTGACAGGCTTGCTCCGAGCGCACACCCTGTTGCTACAGATGAACTTGATTGCATCATACGCAACATCGGAGCCTGATGTCTGACTTCTATATTGCTGGCGAATGGCACGCCCCACGCGACGGGGGCAGGCGCGAAATTCGCTGCCCCGCCGACAATTCTCTGGTTGCCAACGTCGGCGATGGCACCGCGGACGACGTGTCGGACGCCGTCGCTGCCGCCAGAGATTCCTTCGACAACGGTCCCTGGCCCTCGACGCCGGAGCGGGAACGCGGCATCCTGCTCAACCGCGTCGCAGACATCGTCGAACGCGACGCGGACGTGTTCGCCCGAGCCGAGTCGCTCGACACCGGCAAGCGGCTGGTGGAATCCGAATACGACATTGCCGACGTCATCGCCTGCTTGCGGTACTACGCCGGAATCGCCGGCACCGACGCCGGTCGGGTGATCGACACCGGTCGCCGCGATGCGATCAGCCGAGTGGTCAGCGAGCCGCTCGGGGTGTGCGCGCTGATCACCCCGTGGAACTACCCGCTGCTGCAGGCTTCCTGGAAGGTTGCCCCGGCCCTGGTCGCGGGAAATACGTTCATCCTCAAGCCGAGCGAACTCACGCCGTCAACCGCCATCCTGCTGATGAAGGCCCTGCACGAAGCGGGCCTGCCGCCCGGCGTCGGCAACCTCGTGCTTGGCGACGGGCCCGGCGTCGGGGCGCCACTCACCGAACACCCTGGCGTGGACATGGTGTCCTTCACGGGGGGACTTGCCTCCGGAAAGCGGGTGGCCAAAGCAGCGGCCGAGACGGTGAAGCGGACGGCATTGGAGCTCGGTGGCAAGAACCCGAACGTGGTATTCGCCGACGCCGACTTCGAAACCGCCGTCGACATGGCGCTGACCGCGGTGTTCCTGCACTCCGGACAGGTCTGCTCAGCCGGGGCGCGCCTGATCGTGCAGGACGAGCTGCACGATCGATTCGTCGACGCGCTCGTCGCCGGCGCCGAACGGATCCGGCTCGGCGGACCGTTCGACGAGCAGGCTGAGACCGGAACGCTGATCTCTGCGGCGCACCGCGAGAAGGTCGAGGCCTACGTCGCTGCCGGCCTGGCAGAAGGAGCAGTGCTGCGCTGTGGCGGGCGGCGGCCGGAGGATCCGAGGTTCGCCGACGGCTTCTTCTACCTGCCGACAATCCTTGACGAGTGCAACCAGAAGATGAGCGTCGTAGCTGAAGAATCCTTCGGGCCGGTGCTGACCGTCGAGCGGTTCAGCGACGAGGACGACGCAGTCCGGATCGCCAACGACACGGCCTTCGGCTTGGCCGGTGCGGTGTGGACCAGCGACGCAGGCAAGGCTCAGCGGGTTGCGACACGGCTGCGACACGGAACCATCTGGATCAACGACTACCACCCCTATGTACCGCAGGCCGAATGGGGCGGTTTCAAGCAGTCCGGCAACGGACGGGAGTTGGGCCCGTCCGGCCTGAACGAGTATCGCGAACTCAAGCACATCTGGCAGAACGTGAATCCGCGGCCGCAGCGCTGGTTCGCCGGCTGAACTCATCCACGCTGTAGCCCCCGAGGTCAGGAGCATCGTGTGACGGCACCAACGGAGAAGCGCGAGATCGCGCTCGGTCCCACTTCCAGGGACGACGACGCCGAAGACACCGCGACCGACACCGCATCGGCATCCAAGGGTTCACCCCAGCTCGCCCCGGACATCTCGGTGCAGGGCTTGTGGAAGGTGTTCGGCCACAAGGCCGCCGGCATTCCCGAATCGCCGGAGCTGGCGGAGCTGTCGCAGAAGGAACTCAGGGAACGCACGGGTTGCGTGGCGGCGGTGCGCGATCTGAGCTTCGATGTCGCCCCTGGCGAGGTCTTCGTCGTAATGGGCTTGTCCGGTTCGGGAAAGTCGACTCTGGTCCGGTGCCTGACGCGACTGATCGAACCCACCGCGGGCAAGGTTCTGTTCCAGGGCGAGGACGTCCTGAACTGCAATGAGAAGTCGCTGCGTGAACTGCGACGGCACAAGATCTCGATGGTGTTCCAGCACTTCGGTTTGCTGCCGCATCGCCGCGTCGTCGACAACGTTGCGTATGGCCTGGAGATTCGTGGTGAGCGCAAGAGCGAGCGGCTCAAACGAGCCGGCGAGGTGATCGATCTCGTTGGCCTTTCCGGATATGAGCATTCGTTCCCGGATCAGCTCTCCGGTGGCATGCAGCAACGCGTCGGATTGGCGCGGGCGCTGGCCGGCGATCCTGAGGTGCTGCTCTTCGACGAACCGTTCTCGGCACTCGACCCGCTGATCCGCCGCGACATGCAGAACGAGGTCATCCGGCTGCATCATGAAGTGGGTAAGACGATGGTCTTCATCACCCACGACCTGTCCGAAGCGCTCAAGCTCGGTGACCGCATCCTCATCATGCGAGACGGCCGGTTGGTGCAGATCGGGACGGGCGCCGACTTGGTCGGGGCGCCGGCAGATGACTACGTCCGCGATTTCGTCCGCGAGATCCCGCGGTCGCACGTGCTGACCCTGCGCTGGATCATGCGACCGGCGACCCCTGATGAGGCCCTCGACGGTTTCGAACTCGGACCGGACGTGGTGGTGCGTGATGCGGTCCGCTCGGTGCTGGAGTGCAGCAGCCCGGTGAAGGTGGTCGAGAACGGCACGCTGCTGGGCGTGGTAGGCGATGCCGAGGTGCTCAGCGTGGTCGCCGCATCATGAGTGCCACCACAACGCTGCCCGGAGCGCGCGCACTGCCCAGGCACCTGAGCAGGCGAAGCTTGGTCGCCATCGTCCTGATCGCGTGGGTCGCGCTGTTCGCCGCCCTGCGCGGCCACAACACGCTGTCACTGGCAGCGTCTGACGTGACAGGTCTGCACACCAGGCTCAACAACCTCAACACGTCCGTCGGCGCGAACCGCAACAGCAATCCGCTGTTCCTGTACTTCTTCAACGAGATCCAACTCGGGGCAACCCACCTGGTGACGTTCTTCCAGTCGCTGATCTCGCAACCGTCCAACGGCCGGCCATTGCCGCTGATCGGCTGGCTGGGTGTGGTCGCAATCCTCACCTTCGTCTCCTGGATCTTCGGGAACTGGAAGGTGGCGCTGCTCGCGCTGTTCGGCTTCCTTTTCATCGGTGCGCAAGGTCTTTGGCAGCCCGCCATGGACACTCTTGCCCTCACCATCGCGGCGGTGCTCGTCGCGCTTCTGATCGGAATTCCGCTCGGCGTCTGGGCCGGGATCTCCGACCGGTTCAACCGGATCGTCACGCCGTTTCTCGATTTCATGCAGATCATGCCGACGTACGTCTACCTGGCACCACTGACCCTGCTGTTCCTGATCGGACCGGCCACCGGCGTGATCGCCACCCTGATCTACGCGTTGCCGCCGGTCATCCGCATCACCGCGCACGGCATCCGGTCCGTTCCCAAGGAGACTCTCGAAGCGGCCGAATCGCAGGGCTCGACACGGCGGCAGGCGTTGATGAAAGTGATGCTGCCGATGGCTCGTCGCACCATCGTCATCGGGGTGAACCAGACGATCATGGCCGCTCTGTCGATGGTGACCATTGCCGCCCTGGTGGCTGCGCCAGGACTGGGTCAGACCGTCGTGCAGGCATTGGAGAGTCAGGACGTCGGCACCGCGTTCAATGCGGGACTGGCCATCGTGATCATCGCGGTGGTCCTCGATCGCGTGACCACCGCTGCCAGCGTCCGTGTGCAGGCATCGCAACGGAAGGCATCGGTGCGGCAACACACGCTGCAGCGCCCACTGATGGTTGTCGGTGCGGTCATCACGGCAGTGGCGGTGTATGCCTCATACACCTACGAACTGGCCGCGAGCTTCCCGGATCACCTGAGCATCGGCGGCCATCGCATCGGGCTGAACCTCGGTTCGCACATCGTCCGGGCAACGACGTCGGTCACCAACTGGGCGCAGCGGGATCTGCACTCCACCACCAACGCGATCAAGAACGCCGTCACCTACCACGGGATCAATCCGCTGCAGACGTTGCTGGACAGCTCGCCGTGGTGGCTGACGTTCGCGGCGATCGTGTCGCTTGCACTCATCATCGGGGGCCTACGGGCCGCGCTCACCGCAGGCGTGTGCCTCGGGCTGATCATCGCGACCGGGTTGTGGCAGGACAGCATGGACACCCTCGCGGCAACGCTGCTGGCAACAGTGCTGGTCATGATTCTCGGGATCGTGATCGGAGTCTGGATGGGACGAAGCAACCGTGCCGATCAGGTGATCCGGCCGTTCCTGGATGCGGCACAGGTCATGCCGGCGTTCGTGTACCTGGTTCCCTTCGTGGCGCTGTTCGCGGCGAGCCGCTTCACCGGCGTCATCGCGGCCGTTGTCTATGCCGCCCCGGTCGCCATCAAGATCGTGGCCGACGGTATTCGAGGGGTATCGCAGACGACGGTCGAGGCCGCCCGGGCGGCAGGTTCGAGTACGTGGCAGATCATCACCAAGGTTCAGTTACCGATGTCGGTTCGGACGCTGGCGCTGGCTACCAACCAGGGTCTCATCTATGTCCTGTCGATGGTCGTGGTGGCCGGGCTGGTCGGCGGCGAGGCGCTTGGATTCGACGTGGTGGCCGGATTCAGCCAGAGCAGTCTGTTCGGCAAGGGGCTCGCGGCGGGCGTCGCGATCGTGCTGCTCGGCATCCTGCTTGATCGAACCACCCAGGCAGCTGCCCGTCGGGCAGATGCCAGCGCACAAAGCTCTCGGTAGTCACCGACCTCAGACACAGCTCGTCGGCCCGCCGGGCCGGTCGATTTCCACCGGAGAGAAGGCAGAAGAACATGGGACGCTGGACCACAAGGTTGACGACCCGGCCGCCGGCCGCTCGACTCACGGCGTCCGTGATCGCGGTGGGCTTGGCAGTGCTCACCGGATGCGGCGGCGCCAAAGTAGGCGGCACAGGGTCGAACCCCGGAGCCAACTCCTCGGGCGCCACCAAGACGGCAGCCTGCGGCACCTTCAACCTCGCCGACAATCCATGGGTCGGTTACGAGGCCGACGTCGCGGTGATCGGCTACCTGGCCAGGACGAAACTCAACTGCAAGGTGCAGGTCAAGCACATCACCGAGCAGGTGTCGTGGCAGGGATTCAGCACCGGTCAGGTCGACGGAATCCTTGAGAACTGGGGACACGACGACCTCAAGAAGCAGTACATCGACGGAACCCATGTGGCGATGGATCTCGGTTCGGACGGTCTGAAAGGCGTCATCGGCTGGTACGTGCCACCGTGGATGGCCACCAAGTACCCCGATATCACCGACTGGCACAACCTGAACAAGTACGCCGGCATGTTCAAGACCTCCGAGTCGGGCGGTAAGGGGCAACTGCTGGACGGTGATCCGTCCTACGTCACGAACGACGCGGCTCTGGTGAAGAATCTCAACCTGAATTTCAAGGTAGTTCAAGGTGGTAGCGAGACAGCGCTCATCCAGAGCTTCCGTTCCGCTCAACAGAACAAGACACCGCTGCTGGCCTACTTCTATTCACCGCAGTGGTTCCTCAATGAGGTGCCGCTGGTCAAGGTCAACCTGCCCGCGTACACGGCGGGATGCGATTCCCAGCCGGCCAAGGTCGCCTGCGACTACCCCGCGTACAACCTCAACAAGATCGTGTCCGCACGGTTCGCGAACTCAGGCAGCCCGGCATACACGCTGGTCAAGAACTTCACGTGGACGAATGAGGACCAGAACACTGTCGCCAAGTACATCGCAGTGAACAAGATGTCCGACGATGCGGCTGCGCAGAAATGGGTAGACGCCAATCCCGACAAGGTGAACGCCTGGCTCAAGGGCAGCTGAGCCGGGCAGCGGAGAGGGGTTGACACAGCACGTTCGACCGGACACGCTTGTTGCGAATAATGCTACAAGTTGCAGATGACGGAACGCTGCTGCGGAACATGTGCAGATCGCGGAACGTGTGCAGATCGCGGAACCAGGGTCTTCAAGAACAAAGGCGGTTGCTCAATGGTCGCTCCTCAAGTGGTGGTCATCGGCGCTGGTGTGGTCGGCGCTGCTCTGGTCGACGAGCTGACTGCACGGGGGTGGCAAGACATCACCCTGGTGGAGCAAGGTGATCTGCCGGCGCCCGGCGGCTCGACCTCGCACGCGCCGGGTCTGGTCTTTCAGGCCAACGGCTCCAAGCTGATGACCGAACTAGCTCGGTACACCGTCGAGAAGTTCTGCTCACTCGACGTTGCGGGCGAACCGTGCTTCCTGCAGGTCGGCGGTCTGGAGGTTGCCACCACGCCGGAGCGCGCCGTCGAGCTGCGCCGTCGGCATGGCTGGCTGACGGCTTGGGGCGTCGAGGCGTTTCTGCTCAGCCCCGAGGAAACCGTCAAGAAGTACCCACTGCTCGAGCCGGGCGCCGTGCTCGGTGGATTGTTCGTACCATCCGACGGCATCGCGAAGGCGGTCCGCGCGGTGGAGGCCCAGACCCGGCGGGCGGCGAGCCGAGGCGCCAAGATCCTCGCCCGGCACGAGGTTCTCGACATCACCGTTACGGCGGGCCGGGTTCGCGGCGTCGTCACGGATCAGGGCGAAATTCCGGCCGACATCGTGGTGTGCTGCGCCGGCATCTGGGGGCCGGTGGTCGCGGCAAAGGTCGGGATGACCCTGCCGCTGACCCCGCTCGGTCACCAGCTCGCCTGGACCTCCGCGCTGCCGGCGTTGGCCGGTCGTAGCGAGGAAGCCGTGCTCCCAATCCTGCGGCACCAGGATCAGGACCTCTACTACCGCGAGCGCTTCGACGCAATCGGCATCGGCTACTACGGGCACCGGCCGATGCCGATCCGTGCCGAGGACATCGCCCGGTTGGACGAGGCGGAGGTCATGCCGTCGGTTCTTGAATTCACCGAGGAGGATTTTGCCGAGGCGTGGAAGCAGACCCAGGCGTTGCTGCCGTGCACGCGCGATGCTGAGCTCACGGCAGGGATAAACGGTCTGTTCTCCTTCACTACTGACAACATGCCGCTGATCGGCGAATCCCCTGACGTAAAAGGGTTCTGGGTTGCCGAAGCGGTCTGGGTAACCCACTCGGCCGGAGTCGGGCGGGCGGTCGCCGAGCTGCTCGTCGACGGCCACTGTTCGTCCTTCGATTTGCACGAGTGCGACGTCAACCGCTTCGAGGCGCATCAATTGTCGCCGGAGTACGTGCTCACCCGCGACTGCCAGAACTTCGTCGAGGTCTATGACATCATCCATCCGTTGCAGCCCCCGGAGAATCTGCGGCCGATCCGCACTTCGCCTTTCTATTCACGGCAATCCGAGCTCGGCGGGCACTTCTTGGAAGCCAACGGCTGGGAACGTCCGCAGTGGTACGAGGCCAACGCGGCTCTGGTTGCCGGACGGGAAGTGCCTGCCCCCAACGACTGGGCTGCGCATTACTGGTCGCCGATTGTGGCCGCCGAGGCGAAGTTCACGCGTGAGTCCGTCGCGATGTATGACATGACGGCTTTGAAGCGACTGGAAGTAACCGGGCCTGGCGCGGTGGGGTTCTTGCAGGGACTCGTTACCGGTGACGTCGACAAGTCGGTGGGATCGGTGACGTACTGCCTGCTGTTGGACGTCGATGGCGGCATTCGCAGCGACATCACCGTTGCCCGGCTGGGTATCGACCGCTTTCAGGTCGGCGCCAACGGCAATCTGGATCTGGACTGGTTCAGGCGTCATCTTCCCGCCGAGGGAAGCGTTCAGGTGCGCGACATCACGCCGGGCACGTGCTGCATCGGGCTGTGGGGGCCCAAGGCGCGTGAACTCATTCAGCCCTTGACCGAATCGGATTTCTCCAACGCCGGGTTCAAATACTTCCGCGCAAAGCAGGCATACATCGGCAGCGTGCCGGTTACCGCGATGCGGCTGTCCTATGTCGGTGAGCTCGGCTGGGAGTTGTACACCACCGCCGATCAGGGCGCCCAACTCTGGGATCTGCTGTGGCAGGCGGGTCAGCAGCACGGCATCATCGCCGCTGGTCGCGGGGCGTTCAACAGCCTGAGGCTGGAGAAGGGGTACCGCTCCTTCGGCGCGGACATGACCTACGAGCACGATCCTTACGAAGCCGGGCTCGGATTCGCGGTGAAACTCGACAAGGGCGAGTTCCTCGGCATGGACGCCTTGACCAAGCGCAAAGAGAACGCCACCCGCAAACTCACCTGCCTGACGCTCACCGACGCCAGCAAGGTCGTGGTCGGCAAGGAGCCGGTGTTCTCTGGCGATGACTGCGTCGGATACGTGACCAGTGCCGCGTACGGGTACACGATCGGTCGCGGAATCGCGTATGCGTGGCTGCCTGTTCAGCTCACGGAGGTCGGTAACGAGGTGCAGATCGACTACTTCGGTGAGCGGGTGTCTGCGGTTGTCGCCGCCGAACCGCTGGTAGATCCGAAGATGGAACGGATCCGCGCATGAGTGCTGACCTGAACCGCGGGACAGATCGATGACTGAGAACGTCCGCCCGCTGCCGTTGCGGCCCGACAGCGACGACTTACCCGAACACCCCTCGTTCCTGTGGCGCAACCCGGACCCCAAGCCGTCCTACGACGTGGTCATAGTCGGCGGCGGCGGCCACGGTCTGGCCACCGCGTATTACCTGGCCAAGAACCACGGCATCACCAACGTGGCCGTTCTGGAAAAGGGTTGGTTGGCCGGCGGCAACATGGCCCGCAACACGACCATCATCCGGTCCAACTACCTGTGGGACGAGAGCTCCGGCATCTACGAGCATTCCCTGAAATTGTGGGAAGGACTCGAGGAGGACCTCGGCTACCCGATCCTGTTCAGCCAGCGCGGCGTGCTGAACCTCGCCCATTCGTTGCAGGACGTTCGCGACTCGGTGCGCCGCGTGAACGCGAATCGGTTGAACGGCGTCGACGCGGAGTGGGTCGACCCGCAGCAGGTGAAGCAGATATGCCCGATAGTCAACGTCTCGCCGGACGTCCGCTACCCGGTACTCGGTGCGACGTACCAGCCACGGGCCGGTATCGCGAAACATGACTACGTGGCATGGGGCTTTGCCCGCCGGGCGAACGAATTCGGCGTCGATCTGATCCAGAACTGTGAGGTCACCGGCCTCGACGTGGTCGACGGGAGGGTGGTGGGGCTGCAGACCAGCAGAGGCAACATCAGGGCGGGAAAGGTTGCCCTCGCCGCGGCGGGCCATTCCTCCGTGCTCGCTTCGATGGTTGGTCTGCGGCTGCCGCTTCAGAGCCACCCGTTGCAAGCACTGGTCTCTGAACTGCTGGAACCCGTGCACCCGACCGTCGTCATGTCCAACGCTGTACACGTCTATGTTTCCCAGGCACACAAGGGCGAACTCGTCATGGGCGCCGGCATCGACAGCTTCAACGGCTACGGTCAGCGCGGCGCGTTCCACATCATCGAACGCCAGATGTCGGCCGCTCTCGAACTGTTCCCCATCTTTGCCCGCGCACATCTGCTCAGGACCTGGGCCGGCATTGTCGACACCACGCCTGATGCCTCACCCATTGTCGGCCTGAGCCCGATTGCCAATCTGTACCTCAATTGTGGCTGGGGGACCGGCGGCTTCAAAGCGACCCCAGGCGTCGGGTGGTGTTTCGCGCACACCGTCGCCAACGACGAACCGCACCAGTACAACGCCCCATTCACCCTCGATCGGTTCACGACCGGCGCGCTGGTGGACGAGCACGGCGCCGCCGCCGTGGCCCACTGACTCAGCCGGTCGATCGGAGATCATCATGCAGCTCATTCGATGCCCCTGGTGCGGGTCGCGCGAGGAAGCCGAATTTCACTACGGCGGCCAGGCACATGTGAGCTATCCAGAGAACCCGGCCGAACTGTCCGACGCGGAATGGGCTCGGTATGTCTTCTTCCGGGACAACCCCAGAGGACCCTTCGCCGAACGCTGGGTGCATTCGGCTGGCTGCCGTCGCTGGTTCAACGCCATCCGCGACACCGGCACCCACGACCTGCTCGCCGTGTATCGGATAGGCGATCCCAGGCCGGAGGTCGCGACGTGAGTCGCCTTGCAACCGGTGGTCATATCGACCGCAACACTGAGCTGGCTTTCACCTTCGACGACAAGGCCTATCTCGGCTACGCCGGCGATACGTTGGCCTCGGCGTTGCTGGCGAACGGGGTGCGCCAGGTCGCCACAAGCATCAAATACGGACGTCCGCGTGGCATCATGTCGGCCGGCGTTGAGGACGCCAACGCCCTGGTGCAGATCGAGGCACCGTTCCCGGAGCCGATGCTGACGGCCACCACCATCGAGTTGTACGACGGCCTGGTGGCCCGCGGGCTGCAGGGCCGGGGCAGGCTCGCCGACGCGCCTGATCCGGCCCGCTACGACGCGATGCACGCACACTGTGACCTGCTGGTGATCGGTGCTGGGCCGTCCGGCCTGGTCTGCGCACTAACCGCGGCGCGCGCCGGCGCTCGCGTGGTGCTGGTCGACGATCAGAGCGAAGCCGGCGGTTCACTACTCGGTTCCAGGGACGGCCTGGACGATTGGGTTTCCTCAGTAATCACCGAGTTGAACTCTCTCGAGGATGTCCGCATCCTTCAGCGCACCACGGTGTTCGGTTACTACGACGACGGCTTCGTGCTGGCGCTGGAACGGCGCACCGACCACCTCGGTGCTGCTGCCCAAGCACACCTGGCGCGGCAGCGGATCTGGCGGATCCGGTCCAAACAGGTGATCGTCGCGACCGGTGCGCACGAGCGTCCGGTGGTCTTCGCCGACAGCGACCGCCCGGGCGTCATGCTGGCCGGCGCCGCGCGCACCTACCTCAACCGGTACGGCGTTCTGGCCGGACGCAAGATCGTAGTGTTCACCACCAATGACAGCGCGTACGAGGCCGCCGTCGAACTGGGCGACGCCGGTACCGACGTGACCGTTGTCGACGCCCGCACAGAGATTTCCCAGCGCTGGGCAGCCGAGTGTGCCAGCCGCGGGATCACAGTTCGTGCTGGACATGTCGTCACCGGGACCAGCGGAAGCGACCGAGTAACCACCGCGCACGTCGCGCCCTACCTGGACGGTGAGCCCGGCGCCCGTCAGGGGATCAGCTGCGATCTGCTGCTGGTCTCTGGCGGCTGGAATCCGACGGTGCACCTGTACAGCCAGGCCCGCGGCAGACTTCGCTACGAAGCCTCGCTCGGCGCTTTCGTTCCCGAGTCCGCGGTCACCGGCGTTCGAGTTGCGGGTGCGGCGGCGGGCCTCTTTACCCTCGCGGGCTGCTTGGCCAGTGGAGCAACGGCCACCGCTGACGTGCTGGGTGAGTTGGGCCTGCCAAGCACGCCGCTGGAACTACCGTCCGTCGAAGCCGAGCAGAAGCCGGCGCCCGGTCTGGTGTTGTGGGCGGTTCCGGACAAGCGCGAGGACACCGAGCCGTGCCATCAGTTCGTGGACCTGCAACGTGATTCCACGGTGGCCGATATCCTTCGCGCGGTCGGGGCCGGCCTCACGGGCGTGGAGCACGTAAAGCGCTATACGACGATCGGCACCGCGCACGATCAGGGCAAGACGTCGGGCATGATCGCGTGCGGCATCATGGCCGAGGCCCTGAGCACCCACGAGCGCCACGTCGACATCGCCAGCCTGGGCACCACGACGTTTCGTCCGCCGTACACGTCCGTGCCGTTCGCCGCGCTGGCCGGACGTGACCGCGGCGAGATCTTCGACCCGGTGCGGGTTACCGCCATCCAGCCGTGGCACGTCGCGCACGGCGCGCTATTCGAAAACGTTGGGCAGTGGAAGCGGCCGTGGTATTACCCGCAGCGCGATCCGTCGGGATCGGTTGAAGACATCGAGAGCGCGGTGTTGCGCGAGTGCAAGGCCACCCGTGAGAGTGTCGGGATGATGGACGGCTCCACGCTCGGCAAGATCAATGTTCAGGGCGTCGACGCCGGAGAATTCCTCGATCGGCTCTACACGAACCTGATCAGCAGCCTCAAGCCCGGCTTCATCCGATACGGCGTGATGTGTGGGATGGACGGCATGATCATCGATGACGGCACCGTGGCGCGGGTCTCGGACACGGAGTTCGTGCTGACCACGACCACCGGCAACGCAGCCATGATCTTGGACTGGATGGAGGAGTTCGCCCAGACCGAATGGCCGGAGCTGCGGGTCAGCCTCACCTCGGTCACCGAGCAGTGGGTGACCATTCCGCTGGTCGGGCCCAGGTCCCGCGATGTGCTCGCGTCGGTGGCTCCCGATCTCGATGTGTCCAACGAGGCGTTCGGTTTCATGACGTGGCGTGATGCGCGCGTGGCCGGCATCCAGGCGCGGATCTGCCGGATCAGCTTTTCCGGCGAACTCGCGTATGAAATCAACGTCTCGGCCTGGGACGGCCTGACCGTCTGGGAAGCGTTGTTCGACGCCGGCCAGCCGTACGGAATCACCGTCTACGGCACCGAGACCATGCACGTACTCAGAGCAGAGAAGGGCTACCCGATCATCGGCCAGGACACCGACGGTACGGTCACCCCGCACGACCTCGGCATGAGCTGGGTGGTGTCGAAGAAGAAGCTCGACTTCGTCGGCAAGCGGTCCTTCAGCAGGAGTGAGAACCAGCGTTCGGATCGCAAGCACCTCGTGGGCCTGCTGCCGGTGGACAAGACGGTGTTGCTCGCCGAAGGGTCTCAGCTGCTAGCCACCACCGACGTTTCGGTGTCTCCGGTACCGATGCTCGGCCACGTCACTTCCAGCTATCGCAGCGTCGCGCTCGACAGCACCTTCGCGCTGGCCCTGGTTCGCTCCGGACGTGAACGGATCGGCGAGACATTGCAGGCCTGGCACGACGGTGGACTGGTCGCAGTCACCGTCACCGATCCGGTTCTGTACGACAAGGAAGGGGCTCGCCGCGATGGCTGACAACGCCAGACGTAGCCCGCTAGCAGGCTGGACCAACGAACTCCAGGCACTGGGCTCGGCAATCCATGTGCAGGAACTGCCCTTTCTCACGCAGCTGAATCTGCGGCTGGACCCCTCAGGTCCGGCCGCAGACCCGGTCGCGAAGGTGCTCGGCGTGGCCATCCCGACAATCCCCTGCACGTCCGTGCGGTCAGGCCTGTACGAGGTGCTCTGGCTGGGACCCGACGAGTGGCTGATACTCGCTCCGCCCGGATCCGAGGCAGAGCTGGGCACCGCCCTGCGCGAGGCCATCGGACCCGAACACGGTGCGGTGACCGACGTCTCGGCGCAACGCACCGCCGTTCAGCTGTCCGGGCCGGGGGCCCGAGAGCTCCTTGCCAAAGGCTGTTCGATCGACCTGCACCCGCGCGTCAATCCAGTCGGCTCGTGCGTACAAACCCTGCTGGCACAGACCGGAATCATCATCGTGGCACGCGATCACACCGCGACTGATTTCCTGTTGCTCGTCCGGTCGTCGTTCGCCGAGTACTTCGCCGCCTGGCTGGTCGACGCCAGCATCGAGCTGACCGGGAGCGCCTGACACCGGGCACGGCGTCCCGAGAGTGTGGTCGCGTACCTAAGGGCGATGAGGGCGGCTCAGCGCGGTTCAGTGCGGTTCAGTGCCGCTCAGCGCGTTCAGTGCGGTCCGGCCCAGGGGTCGCGCAGCGCCAGGATGACGTTGCGTTCTTCAATCCGTCCAGCCCGCGGGTGCGCCTCCAACGGCGTCCCACGCCACTGCCAGTCGTTGGCCGCCAGCTCGCGCGAAAGCCCGGCGAGATCCTCGATCGAATCGGTCGTGCCCTGCCACGGGGCTGTGCCGGCATGGTCAAGCATCGTCGCGGCAATCCTCAGCTCACCGTCAGCGCGAAGCAGTTCCACGATCCGCGCCTGCTGCGGCCAGTCGATGAGTGACGGCGCCACGACCTGCCAGTAGCTGCCGCCGGCGGCCACCGCGGACTGGTGCGTGTGCCCGGCGAGCCACAGCACGACGCAGGGATGCTCGGCAAGCAGATCGCCGACCTCGTCGGTGAGCACCCGATCCTCGCCGATGGGGTTGATCAGTCGCTCGAGAGGATGGTGGCTTGCGAGCACGACGTAGCGCCGTTGCGCGTCGGCCGACGCGAGTTCGGCGTCGAGCCATTCGAGCTGCGGTCGATCCAGCGAGCCCTCCCAGCCGCCGAAGTGATTCACCGTGTCGAGGACCAGCAAGCTCACCTCGCCGTGATCGAAACGCTAGTAAGGCAGCGCCGTCCCGCCGTCTTTCGCCTCGCACTCAGGCCTGCCAAAACCGTGACCCGGCGGACGTGCCCTGGGCCCGAAATGCGCGGCAAGGAACTCGTCACGGCCGGTGATGCGCCGGGCCGCATCCGGGGTCACCGTCCGCATCTGCGCCTGCATTATCGCCTCGAGCGCTGCCGGATCGCATGCTTCGAAACCGGCGAGCAACGCGCGGGCCTCCGGGCCGCTGTGCCCGGGCGGAAGAGCGATCGCCTTCGCCGCGCCGACCGCCGCCTGTTCGATCGCACCCACGCCCGGCACAGTCCCTTGGACCAGCCGATCGTGATTGCCGTGAACGGCCAACCAGGGCACCGTCAGGCCGGTGGCCTCGAACGGCCGCCGCACGGCCTCCAGCAGGCCCGGAACGGACGGGAACCCGAAGCGCGAGCGCGGCAGGTCCGTCGATGCCGGCGACGGGTGCCAGAACCGTTCGTCGGCAACCTCGTCGTCGGCCACGCCTTCGTAACGGGTTGGATCGCCGGAATCCGGATGCAGCTGCCCGCCTTCGAGTAGCACGACGTACCAACCGAGCTCGTTTTCCTGGGCATTGTCGGTGTTGTCGCCGGTCGAGATCGCGAAGTCCACCCGTGCGCCACCGATCGGGCCGGTCGTAACTGCATTGACCGCACGCACGCATGCTTCGACGACCTGCATGGTGAGCATCTCGTGCGCGCGATAGGTGCCGACTTCGCCGAGCTCGTCAAGGACCGGCGAGTCCGGATCTGCCCAACGATCGAGGAATTCGACGCGCGCAGGCGATTGCGCGTCGCAGACGTGCAGGTCAGACAGGTGCGCCAGCGTCAGCAACACCTCGTCGGCCGGCCCGTCGCCCGGTGCGAGGTCGGTTCGCAGCACGTGCTGCTCACCTGGGCCAGCTAGCAGCGCGCGATAGCCACCCTCGCCGGGAGCAGCTCCGCGCAGCGCGCTTTGATCAGTTCTCAACGCTGGCAAGTAGGACGGGACGTTCGAGTAGCCCGACCGATACCCGGGTGCCCGGCATCACGTCGGCGGCGCGGTGCGACGCTACGTCGCCGAGAAGTTCGACGCCGTCACTGCGAAGCAATTTCAGCCGAGTAGTCGCACCCCGGAAGGTCGCGATCACAACGACCGTGTCACCGGCGTCATCGGCCGTGACCACCAGCGCCTCGGGACGGACCAGCACCGTGACCGGCGTGCCGCTTGCCGGTGGCACGCCGTCGGCGGGCAGCAGCTGACGGCCGACCCGCACGTTGCCATCGGCTTCGGCAACGGCCTGCAGCCGGTTCATCGAGCCGACGAACTCGGCCACGAACGGCGTTGCCGGACGGTCGTAAAGCTCGGCGGGCGGGGCGCACTGCTCGAGCTGACCCGCGCGCATCACACCCACCCGGTCTGCGATCGACAGGGCTTCTTCCTGATCGTGCGTCACGAAGACGGTGGTGACGCCGAGTTCGAGCTGCAACCGCCGGATCTCGTCACGCAGTTGCACCCGGACCTTCGCGTCCAGCGCAGAGAGCGGCTCGTCCAGTAGCAGTACTCGCGGCTCGACGGCGAGTGCGCGAGCGAGGGCAACCCGCTGCTGTTGACCGCCGGACAGCTGATGCGGGTACTTCTTGACGTGCTCGGCAAGCCCTACGAGTTCCAGCAGTTCGGCCGCACGTTTCCGGCGTGCGGATCCCGATTGGCCCCTCATCCGCAGACCGAAGGCCACATTGTCCTGGGCACTCATGGTGGGAAACAGGCTGTAGGACTGGAAGACCATGCCCATGTCCCGCTTGTTCGCAGGTATCCGGGACACGTCCTGGTCGTCAACCAGTACAGATCCCGAAGTCGGCTGGTCGAAGCCGGCGAGCAACCGCAGCGCGGTCGTCTTGCCGCAACCAGAAGGTCCGAGCAGGGCGAGCAGCTCACCGGGCTCGATTCGAAGGTTCAGTCCGGCGAGCGCGGACGTGGAACCGAAGACGCGTCGAACATCTCGGTATTCGACCGTCGTACCGGCCGGGGCCGGGGTGGTAGCAGCTGCAGACAACGCGTCAGCCCTTCTTCTCAGCGGCACGATGCCAGTTCAAGAAACCGATCAGGAGAAGCAGAACCTCAACCAACAGCAGGCTGAACACCGACACCGCAGCCTGCACCTGACCCGACGTGGTGGGTAGTTGATAGAGCCACACCGGGAACGGCTTGGTGTACAGCAGGACGGAGGAGATGGTGTACTCGCCCATCACGAGCGCGAAGCACAGGAACGCGGCGTTGAGAACCGACGTGCGCAGGCTCGGCAGGATCACCCGGAACAGAACGGCCGGCCAGCTGGCGCCGAGGTTGCGAGAGGCCTCGACCAGCGTGCGGGCGTCGATCGAGCGAATGCCGGCGTCTACCGACCTGTACACGAATGGCATCGCCAACATGACATAGAGGAACGCCAGGATGAACGGGTGACCAGATCCCCGAAGGTAGGTCACCGCCTTGTAGAGCGCGCTTCCCTTGGAATTACCCACCCAGGTGAACGTGTCATCCACGCCTACCACCAGCACGATCGGCGGGAACACCAAGGGGAGCAGCGTGAGGATCTCGACCAGCGGACGCACGTGCGGAAAGCGCAAGTGCAGCAGCAGTTGGGTCGGCACCATCAGCGCGAGGGTCAGCACGATCGTGACGACGGAGATCTCGAGGGAGTACACGAGCGCCGTCGTGAAGCCGATTTGGCCGGTCGGCGGCTTGTTGAAGATCGCCCGGTAGGCGGAGAAGGTGATGCCACCGTGCTGGTGGTCCTGCACGGTGAAACTGATCGCGGCGATCAACGGGCCGATGAAGTAGATCCCGCAGACAGTGAGAATGATCCAGCGTGCGAGCCTGCCGGACTCTCGCTTGCGACGCGGACGGCGGACATGACGATCGACCGGTGCCTCGGGTACCAGGTCGGGAGTGGCAGCGGTTCCGTATCCGGTCGCCGTCATGCCAGCCACCGTGACGTCCGGCGCTGGAGCAGCTGGTAGACGATCGTCAGCGGGAGCACGATGACGATCATGTCGAGTGCGAGCGCGGCGCCGAGATTCTCCTGACCGGAGAGCACATTGCCCGACAGCACGGACGAGATCTGGGTGGGCACCAAGGGGAAGGACTGCCCGACCAGCGCATAGGCAGTGGCGTAGGCGGAGAACGATGAGCAGAACAGCAACAGCACCGAGCCGAGGAAGTTCGGCGCGAGCACCGGGCCGGCCACGTAACGCCAGTAGTGCCATCGATTGGCGCCGAGGTTCTCGGCCGCCTCGGCCCACTGCGGCTTGAGCCCTTCGAGCGCCGGTGTCATCACCAACACCATCAACGGGATGAGGAAGTACAGATAGACGAAGCCCACGCCGGACACCGACGTGAGTTTGAAGTGCAGGTCGCTCTGCAGGGAGATGTTGAGGTGATCGTTCAGGAAGGCCGTGACTACACCGGCGTTTCCTACCGTCGCGATGAACAGGAAAGCCAGCGGAATACCACCGAAGTTCGCAGTCACAGCTGCGGCGGCGATGACGATCTGGCGCAGCACGCCGCTCTTGCTGTTCACCACCGCGTACGCCAGCAGCACGCCGATGATCGCGCCGACGATGGCCACGAAGATCGAGAGCTTCACGCTGTTGACCAGCGAGGTGCGGTAGATGCCCTTCAGCGAACTCGAGATGTTCTCGCTCGAATAGCTCGTGTGGCTGGAGTGCACGAACTGCTGAGTCACCGGGTCGCGAACCGACTTGCCCTGCGTGGTCTTACGAAATGCGTTGTAGAGGATGAACCCGATGGGCACCAGGAAGAACACGAAGACGTAGCCGAAGAACGGCGCCAGACCCAGCCAGCTGAGGTCGAACCGGCGGGACCGGGTAGGCCCGGTCCCGCTAGCCTCGGTACGTACGTCGAGCCGCAGCGAGTCAGTGTCGGAGTCAGTGTCGGAGTCAGTCACTACGAAACCGCTGCTGCCCACTTCTGGGTGACCACGGCTTTGGCCGCGGTGACCTGGTCTTGGGTCGGGGTGAACGGGCTGCTGTCGGTAACCGGCGGCACTGCCGCCAGCGCAGTGGGATCGGCGGTGTTGGCCTTCTGCATTGCGCTCAGCTCGATCGGACGGGCGAAGCCCTTCAGCCAGCCGTTCTGACCGTCGGCGCCGTAGAGGTATTCCTCCCAGAGCCGAGCCGCTGCCGGGTGAGCTGCGTTGATGCTCACGGCCTGTGCGTAGTAGCCGGACACCAGACCGTCGGACGGGTCGTTCGTGGTCCAGGTGATGCCGTGGGTCTTCAGCGTCGCTGCGTTTCCGACGTTCAGATAGTCCCAATCGAGGACGATCGGCGTTTCACCGGAGGCCACGGTAGCCGGGGTGACCTTGGTCTTGTTGAAGATGCCTTTTGAGTTCAGCGTGTGGAAGAAGTCGATACCCGGCTGAATGTTGGTCGCCGATCCACCGTTGGCCAGCGCCGCCGCCCACACCGCCTCGAACGCGGCGTTGGCACTCGTGGGGTCACCGTTCAGCGCGACGTCGCCCTTGTAGGCCGGGTTGTCGAGTTCCTTGATCGTCTTCGGGCAGGTGCCTCCGACCTTGGCCGCGTTGCAACCGATGGAGATGTAGCCGCCATAGTCGCTGTACCACAGGCCTCCGGCGTCCTTCTGAGCGTCCGGGATGTCAGACCACGTCGTGACCTTGTAGGGCGCGAAGTCCCCCTCCTGGGCGCCGCTGAGGGCGTAGGAGTTACCGACGTCGACGACGTCGGGAGCCGATGCCTGGCCCTTCGTCGATTTGACGGCGTTGATCTCGTCGCCGCTGGAGCCGTCCGGGTTTTCGCTGTTGATCTTGATGCCGTACTTGGCGGTGAAGCCGTCGATGATGGCGCCATAGCCGGCCCAGGTGCGTGGCACAGCGATGATATTGAGCGTGCCTTCCTTCTTGGCTGCCGCGACCAGAGCGTCCATGCCGCCGAGGTCAGCCGCGGACTGCGCCTTCGAGGCGTCAGTGGTTTTGGCAGCGGCACTGCCGGGGCTTGAGGAGGTTGAGTTGCTCGAGTTCTTGCTACTGCTGCAACCTGCTACCGCGAGGGTGGCGGCCACTGCGGTGACGGCAATTTTGACCCAGGGATGACGCACCATTTATCTCCATCCATACGGCTGTCCGGGCGCACGCCCGGCAGATGTTCAGGCTGTCCTTAACGCGCGCGGAAGTGTAGGTGATTGGGTAACGAATCCGTAAACCTTTTCTTAAGAGTCGGTGACCCTGGTCGATCCGTCACGATTTGGTCAGCGGGCAAAGTCGCTGATCGACAGCCACAGGTGTACACCGACGAATGCGGTCGAGTGTGCTGCGGCCAGCACGCCCAATCGTCGGTTGTCAAAGGCCGCGCTGTGCTGGTTGCCGTCAGTCCGTTCCCGTTATTGGAAAGTCACTGTCGCAGCCAGCCAGGTCCCCGAACCCGAACCTGAGCCTGTGAACGTGCCGGTTGCCGAAGCGACCTGGTACGCGCGCCCGAGGTAGTCGGTGTTGATCGTGTAGTTGGTCAGCGGCTTCCACCCGGTGGCCCAGGTCGGCGCCGACCCTGCGAACAGTCCTACTGCCGAGAACACGAACTCCTTGGCAGTCGACGTCGTCCCGGTGGCGCCGGAGGAATATGACGTCCCCGAACCCGAGGCCTCGACGTGACGATCAAGCGTGGTTGCACCACTCACCTCGTCGGCCATGACCCGGTAGGTCGCAGCGCTCGGGAAACTCACGCTGATCTTCTGGTTCACGGCCAGGCCGGTCCGTGCGACACCGTAAAGCACGAGCAATCTGTGTCCGGAGCCGTCGACGATGTCGCTGGCCACAGTGAAGGGATCAGCAGCGTCATCGGTAGCGGTGACGGTTCCCGCCGTCGTTCCGGTCAAGGCCACTGTCACGACCATCAGATTGCCGCTGGTGACGCCGCCGGTACGCCACACCGTCACATACCCGGAGGTGTGGACGCTGGTCGAATAGTTCGTCGCGATCTGGTTGACGTAGCTGACGGCTCCACCTGTGCTTGCGGTGACCGACACTGTTGCCGTCGAAGTCCCGGTCAAGCCTGAAGTATCGGTCACGGTCAGCCTCACCGTGTAGCTACCGGCGGCGGTGTAGGTGTGCGAGGCGGTGGCACCGGCCTGCGGACCCACCACGGTCCCGTCACCGAAATCGAACCGGTACTGCAGTGCCTGACCCTGCGGGTCCGTCGAGGTCGAACCGTCGGCGGTCACGGCCACCGGGGCAGTCCCGGACGCCGGACTCACCGAGACTCGCGCCGTCGGCGGCGAATTCACCGCGCCGCCGCCGGTGAACTCGTATGCACCGCGGTCATCGAAGGTGCGAGTCCCGAGCCCGGTGTCCTTGACCGATTGATCGTCCACTCGCGCATTACCCAGGATGTCGGCAGCCTGCTCGTTCGGCGCTGATGAATCCGCCGAGTCGATAGCAGGCGAACCCGCTGTCAGCTGAAGATTCGCCGAGGCAGTATCGGCAAACCGTGGGTCAGCCTGCAGACCATGCTGCTCCTGACCGGTCGCGGTGCGCATCGCTGCCAGGCTGCTGTACGAGCTTCCGAAGACGTACATCGTGCCGGCCTTGGTCAGATACACCAGGTTGCTGTCGACCGTAGTGCTCGCCGGTGCGGAGTCCCAAATCCCGATGTTCCCAGCGCGGCGACTGCAGGAAATGCCTTTGTACGCAGGGTAGACGGCGTTGTCCACCGCGATGTTGTTCTCGACGACGTAGTTGCCTGAGGTGCCCTCGACGTTGATGCCGGACGTGCAGTTGTGATAGATCGTGTTCCCGACGAGGCGGCCGCCGGTCACGTTCAGGTCGTCGATGCCGTGGTCTCCGTTGTTGTACGAGACATTCAAGGTCGCGAAGTTGTTGTTACCGCCCGGGTAGAACTGCAAACCCGAATCCTCGTTGTCGTGCAGCACATTTCCGATGATGGTGTTGCCAGGGCTCACCACGTTGATGCCGTTGGCGTTGCGCTGGTACACGTTTGCGTTGAGGCTCGCCTCGTTGTAACTCACCGTCGTTCCGGTCGTGCCCGACGTGAGATAGATGCCGGAATCGCTGTTCCGGTCCGCGATGTTGCCGGTGACGCTGGATGCAGTGCTGCCATAGAGGCCGATGCCTGCAGCGATCTTGCCGCTTGCAGGCGTTCCGGACAGCGTCACGGTGTTGTTGGCAATCGTGATGTGGTCGGACTTGTTGACGTAGATACCGTTCTTCACGGTTCCGGTGATCGCGAATCCGCTGATGTTGACGTAGGAACGGCTGCTCAGCGAGAACCCGTACTGGCCGCCTTGGATGGTCACCGACGCGCTCGGTGCCGGTTGGAACGCAACCGGAGCACCGGCAGTTCCGGACTTCTGGACGACCACTGGGCCGGAGTAGGTGCCGGATGAGACGAGCACGGTTTGCCCAGCGCCAGCAACGGTTCCCGCCGCGATGATCGTGCAGAACGGCTGCGTCTGACTGCCGGTGCCGGTATCGGAGCAGTTGGCGCCACCCACGTAGAGGTTGTTCGTGGCCGCGTGCGCAGTACCTGCCGTAGCTGCCAGGAAAATCGGACCGGTACTTGCGACTATCAGTGCAGACCAGAGACGTCTCATCGTCGGACCCTCACACGCGCCGTGGCGTTGCCGTGGGGGTAGCCCGGATCACGGCTGGAACCCCACGCGGCCTGATGGCTACTCCCAGAAGTGTCCTCGGTGAGCAGCGCGCAAACTAGAGGTACGGAGGACGATATCCACTACGTAATTTGCAGGTATCCGCTACGTCGCAAGTGGTCGCCGATCAGAACTCATGATCGCGATGAGAGCAGCCATTCGCCAGTGTCGCCGCTGACCACCCCGTTGCGGACTGCGGCAGTCGCCGCCTCCAAGCGGGAATGAACTCCCAGCTTTGTCAGCACACTCTGGATATGGCTCCGAGCGGTGGTCCAGCTCACGCCCATGGACTTGGACATGATGGTGGTGTCAGCGCCTTTGACGAGATAGCCAAGTACCTCGCGCTCCCGGCTGGTGAGGAACGCCGCCATCCGGCGGAAGTCGTTCGGGGGTTCAGAAGTCGGCGGTGTGAAGCTGCCGCCTTCGGAGCGAACGACTTCTTCACCAGCGTGTACTCGCGCGATGGTGGCTACGATCTCGCCGACATGGCAGCCTTTGTGGGCAAATCCGCGCACGCCCGCGGCACGAGCACCGGCGATCACCTCACGGGTGAGGTGGCCGGACAACAGCACGAACCGGGTAGACGGGTTTGCCTCGCGAAGCTCGTGCAGGCGGCTGAGGGTGTGCGCACCACCCGCCGCCGCTCGGTATTCGTCGGTGCCGGCGTAGAGCAGATCCATCACGCAGACGTCGACGGCTGACTTGCGCAGCGCGATCAGGGCCTCGTCCGGATTTCGCGTCACGCCTGCGACGTCATAGCCGGCACGTCCGAGCACCAGGGCAAGCGACTCACCAAATACTGCATGATCGTCACAAACCAGAACCTGCATCGTCCACGCCCCCCGTGATCGTCACGTTCACCTTGGCCGCACTTGCCTGGCCGCCTTGGTTCACGCGTTACTGCGTTTAGCTTGTCTGCTCATCAAGAGCATCAGCCAGCGCAGGTAATACGATGCGCACACAACTTCCGCCCAATGCGCTGTGGCAGATCTCCACCGACCCGTCTCGTTCGGCTGCGAAATCCTGCACGATGCCCAGCCCGATCGATGCCAGCCCTTTCGGACCGGCACCGAAGCCCGGCCCGTCGTCGTCGATCTGGACGACCGCACGTCCATCCGCCACGAATACCCGCACCTCGATTTGACCGTTCTGCCCCGCGGCGCGGAATGCGTTGTCGAGCACGTTGCGCATCGCTCGCCACATCGCCAACCGATTTGCGAACACCCATGCGGGTTCGGCGTCGTAGCGCACTCTCGCCATGCTTGTCAGACGTAAACCGGCCAGCACCTCGGCCGCGAGTGCGTCTACGCGCACCGCACTTGCCGGCGGCGCCCACTCCTCGGCGCTCGTACCTGATGTAGCCCACTCGTACGCGCGAAGCAGCTGTCCGAGCCAATGCGCTTCGCGACTGAGCTGATCAACCCGTGCCCGGCTGGTGACCCCGACGTCATCGCCGGCCGAGATGACGTCGGCGAGCAACATGATGGTCGCTACCTCATGGTGCAGGTCATGACGGAGTCGTCCGATTTGGGTCGGAGGAATCGAAACAAGTTCCGGCGGCAACGTAGGGTTCCGCACTACGACCGGGTCGATTGGCAGTCCAGCTACCACGGCCACCTCCCGACCTGACGGGTCGGGGCAGCACCGTCGCAAAAAGCACAGATTGCGTTCCACCCCCCGTTGGGGAACGCTTCATGCTACGTACACCTGGAGGCTACCTCTCACCACCGAATCCCAACACCTGTTTAACAGAAGTCGTTAAATTGCAATGGTAAACGCGTATTGACCGCACGGGCGGCGCGCAGTTTGTCCTGCATATCTCGTACCCGCCCTACGTCGCAACGCCGTTCCGTTTACGAGCTCCGCGCGGGACGCTTACGCGATGCCGACAGTCAGATTCCTTGGCCACGCGGGACTCGCGGTCCACGCCGCGAGGTTCACCTTGTTGGCCGACCCGTGGTTTGCGCGAACCGGGGCGTTCCTTGGCTCCTGGCATCAGTTTCCGCGCAATGATCACCTCGACGTCCCCGCATTGTTTGATGCCGACTGGGTGGCCGTATCTCACGAACACCTTGACCACATGGACCTTTCGGTCCTTTCTCGATTCCCTGACCACACCCGGGTGCTCATCCCGAAATACCCCTCCAGCACGTTCCGGGATCGACTCGTCGCAGGCGGTGTTCGTCGCATCGTGGAGCTGACTCCGTGGGAGCAGTTTCCGCTCGACACGTCTGGTTCCTGGATCACCGCGATACCCGAGCAATCACCCATGTGCAACGACGCCGCATTCCTCATAATCGCCGACGGTCATTCAGTTCTGGATTGCAACGACGCACGGCTCAGCGCCGCCCAGGCGCGGCGAGCCTCGCTGCTGGCCGGCGGAACCCTCGACGTGATGGCGTTGCAGACCTCTGGCGCATCGTGGCACCCGATCTGTTACAGCTATCCACCCGAGATCACTGCCCAGATCGAGGAGCAGAAGCGGATCGGAAAGTTGCGAGCCGTACAGCGTCTGGTTCGAGCGACTGCGCCGCGCCTGGCGGTCCCGTTCGCCGGGCCGCCCTGCTTCCTGGATGAAGACCTGCGGCGGTTCAACCGGTCGCTTCGCCCACCGGGAATCTTTCCGGACGCCGAGCAGGCCGCCGACTGGCTGCGCGAGCACCTGCCGGCTCAGCAATGGAGCAGCTTCAAGCCTGGTGACCGTCTCGACCTGGTGAGCGGAGCGGTGACACCCGATCCGGTCTCGGCCCGGTTCAGTTACGAAACCGGCGAGGACGGCGCGGGACTGGATCAGTACTTCGCGACGTATGCGAGCGCACGCTCCGATGCCCTCGCGTCGGTCTTTGCCGATCATCCCGAGCCAGGCTCTGAGCTGTCCTCGAAGTTCACGGCACACTTCTCCCGGCTCGGGGCCCTTTCTCCCTACTTCCGCAGCCGGATCGGGATGACCGTTCGTTTCGAGGTGCTCGGACCACACGGCGGGAACTGGGACGTCCGGATGGATGCCGATGCCATCGAAATCGACCTGTCCGGGCACGCGAGCGAGCCCGAGTACACGTTCACTCTGGATGGCCGATGGCTGCTCGCGGTGCTCGACGGAGCCATCGGCTGGGAGGACCTGCTGCTGTCGTTGCGGTTGACTGCCCGCCGCGATCCCGACCGTTACAACGACTATCTGATCGGGCTGCTCAAGCACGCGAACGAACCGGCGCTGGCTGCGATCGAGGAGTACGAGACGGGCCGCGACGACACCGAGCGAATCGTGGTCGACGGCTACGAGATCGACCGGTACTGCCCGCACGCCGGCGAGGACCTCACGGTGGGCGCGGTGGTCGCAGACGGCGTCTTGCAATGCCTCGGCCACAACTTCTCGTTCGATCTACGAACCGGCGAATGCCTCAATGCACGATGCCGTCCGCTACTGTCGCGACCGGTCGAGCCGGCTTACCAATCAGGTGCCGAACCGTATCAGCCAGCACGCTGACCGTCGCGGCCATCGACGGTCGGCCGAGGAATGCTGCGTCCATCGCGACGCGTGCCGGAACCAACTGGTGGAGATAGCTGTTCTCGTCGACCACGCTGCCGGTTGTCAGCACCATCGAGTCGCGCAACCGTACTTGCGCGGGCCCGGTCATGCCCGGGCGGTACCGGAGGATCCACTGGCAGTCCTGCGGATAGCGGCTGGCCAACCCGGGAGTCTCCGGTCGCGGTCCCACCAGGGTCATGTCGCCGCGCAGCACATTCCACAGCTGGGGCAGCTCGTCGAGCGAGCTTCGTCTCAGCCGCGCGCCGAGCGGGGTCACCCGGACGTCCTCAGCGGCGGTCACATCCGGACCGACTGAGCCCAGGCGCATGGTGCGCAGCTTGTACATCACAAACGGCTGACCGCCCTCACCCAGTCGCACCTGGGCGAACAGCGCTGGTCCGCGGCTCGTGAGGCGGACCAGCAGCATCAGCAGGAGCAGTGGAATCCCGAACACGGCAAGTCCGATCGATGCGACCGCGACATCGAGCATCCGTCGCGCCGTGCTCGGCCTGATTGCGATCATGGTTTCATCCCGTCCCCGCAGCGACGAACACGTCAGAGAACACCTGGGCCATCACGCCGAGATCGGCGTTCAGGCTGCTCTCGAGGGAGTGCGGCGAGAAATGGGTGAACAACACGTCGCCCTTGGCCTTGCGGGCTCGCAGCGCCGCCCACAGCGCGTTCGACTGCAAATCTGGGTTGAGGAGTCGATTGACCGAACCTTGGTACATCTGCCGCCATGTCCAGACATCGATCGACTGGGCGCCGCCGGCCAGTGGCAGGTCGACCCAGGTCCGGACGTCGGCGGCGGCCTGAGCAGCCGTACCGGGGTAGTTGCCGGGATGGGCAAGGGCCTTGCGGGCATGCAACGTCACCAAACTCGGCCAACCGAGCGCGCGTACCGCCGTCCACGCCGCCTGTTGCGCATCGTCGCGGTCAACGCCCCAGCCTGCGTAGCTGCCATCGGACAGCAAACCGGTGGAGAGATCGAGTACCGAGATTGCGTGCATCTGCAAGTAGGAGGTGATGCTGTCCGTCGAGAGCTGTGGGTATTGCCCTCGTGACTTGACCGTGCACTCAGTCGCCCAGAGAAGCGGCGGTTGATGGTTCGGCAGGCACCCCAGCTCGGGCACGATCATGTCGACCAGCAGTTGCTTACCCGGCGCGACCCGGTGTAGCGCAGTCGACGCGGCGGTGAGGAACGACTTGATCTGCGAAGCGGTCGTCAACCCGTCGTGGTAGCCCATCTCATCGGCGATCTTGATCCCGACAACACCGCGAATGGCCGCCAGCGAACCCAGCTGAGCGACTGCTTGGTTGAACGAGGAAGTGCCCTGCCTCCAACGTTTGACCAGATCAGATTCCAGCCATACGCCGAGGCCGTGCCGCGCGGCGGCGCGCACCGCATCGGCGAAATCACCGGTCGCGGGAGCAACCGCCACCGTGCGGGTCGGAGCCGGCTTGGTTGAGGGCCGGGTCAGCGACGATGCCGCAGGGATGCTCGATTGTATTGAGGACGCCGCCGATTGCTGACGGCACGCGGTGGCCAGCCCGAGCAGCAGGGCGACGATCAGGATCAGCGGTATGTGGGAGTCATTTCGAAATCTCATGACGCCTCCGCTCGATGTGACGGAAACAGATGACAAGGGTGACAGTGGTTGCAAGGTAAGCCGCAGCAGAAGCGATGGAGGCACCGATGACCCCGAAATGCGGTATGAGGGCCAGGTCGCCTGCAATGGTCACGAGCACTCCGGCGCCAACGGCGAGGGAATTCAAGCCTGGCCGACCGATCCCGTACAGGTACGCGGTGATCAAGCCCGCTACTCCTTCGCCGAGCAGGCCGCAGAGCAGAATCCAGGTGGGATGAATGGCGCCGTCGAAGGACTTGCCGTACAGCGCCGGCAATATCAGTCCGGCCCCGAGAGCGAGCGGGACGGCCGCTGCCACCGACAACCAGAAGGCGCGCGGAATCAACGCACGGGTCCGCTCCGTCGCGGCCACCGATCCGTTGCGGCTGAACACCGGATAGAGAACGTAGGTCACCGCGAGCCCCGGCAACCGGAGCAATTCTGCATACTTGCTGGCGATTGCGTAGACGCCGAGAATCCCGGGGCCGGCCATCGCGCCCAGAATCGCAACGTCCAGCCGCAGGTTGATCAGTGACATCAGCCCGCCGAGCTGGCCACGAGTGCCGTAACCACCGACCTCTTTGGCCAGTGCTCGACTGGGCCGACTCCAGTCGCGGAAGAATCCAACTCGTCGTAGCCGTTCGGCGATGCCCGCTGCGACCAGAATGTCCGTCGCGACAAGGGCGATCAGGACCGGACCCAGCCCGTTGCCGCCGAAAATCAGGACGCCGTACACCGGTAGATATACCGCCTCTTCGGCGACGATCGCGATATTCGCTCCCGGGAAATCGCCTTCTCCCTGCAGTAACGATTTGCCCACCGCGACGAACAGCTGGCTGAACACCGCGGCGCCGCAGGCGACCGTGATCCCGATGCTCCAGGTAGAGAAGAACACCGGGTGCAGGATCGGTGTCAGAGCCAGCCAACCGAACGTGCCCAGGATGGCTCCGCCGAGGGTCAGCAGCACCAGGGTTGGACGCAGTGCTCGGTCGGACTGGCGGCTGGACAGGAAGAACGGCGCGGCACCAGGCAGACCGGCAGCGGCCAGAACACCTGCCAGGCCGGGCAATACCCGCAGCAGCGTGAACCCGCCGACCAGGTCCGGTCCGCCGACCCGCGCGACCATCACGGTCGCCGCCGCCAATGCGAGCAGAGCCGCCAACCTTGCCGCGACATTGCCCGCAAATACGCGCCGCAGGCGAGGTCCACCACCTGGTGAGGTGGTGACCGTCGCTGCGGTGGCGCTCATGTCTGCCGGCTTGTCCGTCCGGCGTCCGACCCACGATGGGTCGCCAACTCCAGAACCGCGATGAGACCCAACAGCGCCCAGACGTGTCGGAAGTGCAAGGTCTCGTACAGAGCTGCCGAGACAGCAATCGAGACGACGAGCGCGCCGAGCAGTTCGGGACGCGGCACTACCGCCGCGTAGTCGGGAGGCAATGCGCCCCGTCGAGCGATTCGGCGGGAACGGACCGCCACCGAACCGGCAAGCAGGATCACCGCGCCGGCTCCGAGCACGCCTCGTTCAACCAGCGCCGCGAGGTAGTCGTTGTGCGCCATCTTCGCGTATGGCGCATCCTGCGCGATGAGCGTGTTCTTGACCTGACCGGGTCCGATCCCGAGCAAGGTGTCGCCGGACAGCCACATGTGCACCTCCACCTTGAACAGCGTGGAGCGACTGCCACCACTTTCGCCTTGCCGGCCAATGGAATCCCGGAGCAAAGGTGTGGACTGCTGGGCCTTGTCGGCGATGGCGTTGAAGTTGATGCTGAGCACCGCGACGGTAGACAGCCCTATCAACAGGGCGCTGATGGCAAGTGCTGGCGCCAAGCCACGTCGACGGGTGATGCTGAAGATCCAGCCCAGTTCCGTCGCGATGAGCAAGGTCAGCATGCCGCCGTTGGACAAGGTCAGCCCCAGCGCCGTGACGACGATCGCACAACAGAACCACCGCCAGCGTCGGGACCGAGGTTGCTGGCAAGCCCGCAATACGAACAGCGCACACAGGAAATAGTTCGCCGCCAGGTTCGGATCGCCCAGCGTCAACGAGGCGCGAACGCCGTCGCGGGCCGATGTCCCTGCCAGCCAGGGCTGTCCGGCTGAGACGCCGATGATCAGCAGCGCTCCCCAGACCACACCGCTGTACGCCCAAGACTTCACGAACACCATGAGCATCTCGGCGTCTCGCGCGAGGTTCGCCACTGCGAAGGGCCACGCAAGGACGAACACGTCCTGGATGAGCGGCAACCCCGTCCCACCAGATACCAGAGTGGCCAGGGCGCCGGCAAATACGGTGAGCATCACCGGCCACGCGTAAGGCACCCGGATCCTCTGACTGCGACCCGACAGCCAGAGGACAGTGATCAGCAGGGCTACCACAAGACCGACATCTGCCAGTCCGGTGTTACCCGGTCCGGCTGGGCGTAGCAACGGCAGCGACGCCGTCGCCAGCACGATCACGCCGACCCGAATCGATCGCCGTACCCCCGCAGTCCCGACAGCAGGGAAGGTCGGTTCGGCGATCGCGGTAGCGGTCATGACGGAATCGCCGCCAGGTCGAGACCGGCCAGCAGGTCAAGGTGGGAGCGCGCGAACTCCGGATGGTCAGCCGTGGCAGCCACATCGGCGATCCCCGCGAGCAGCACGGCCGATGCGCAAGCACGATCAACGCCGAGCCTTTCCAGCGCTGAGGCGATGAAGTCGATGACGAGTTCGTGGTACCAGCCAGGTCCGGTCACGGCCCTGACAAGTCCCGCTCCCCACCCTTCGTTGCGCAGTCCGCGGTGACCCGGAATGCGGGCGCCGGCCAGCACGTGCCGGTCCAGGTAGAGGGAATAGGTCACGGCGAAGCGGGCAATGTCGATCACCGGTTCGCCGATCAGCCGGCCTGCTTCCCAGTCCACTACGCCGACGACTTGTCCCTTATCGGTAAGGAGGTTTCCGAACCAATAATCTCCGTGCACGGCGGTGCGCGGCGTCAGCTGGGTAGCGAGCCGATCGGCCACTGGGGCCAGTCGAGCGCGCAGAGCCGGTTGCGGGCCGAATCGGGTCTCGATGCGATCGAGCGAGTCGTGCAGCAGCGTCATCCGGCAGGCTGCGGTAGCCGTTCGACGCTGAAGTCCGGCAAGCCAGTCGCCGGCAGCATCGAAGTCGGCGCGCACCCGGCGAGGCGCCGCGGTATGGCGCCAGGCATGGTAGGCGACGGCCATCGGCATGCCGGCCACTGCCCCGGTAACCAGGCCGACGAAGCCACCCGCCGCGATGTATCCGATCGGACGCGGGATCGTCGGCGCCAACGCACCAAGGCTGGCGCGATGCAGCAACGCAAGTGTTTCGCCCTCGGCGCGCACGACTGCGGCCGAGGCTTCGGTGGTCGGAACCTTCACCGCAAATGCTGGGCCGCACTCGTCGATCAGCACGACCGTCAGCTTGGCATTGGGGTCCTTGGAGCCTGCCAGCAGGACCGGATGCATGCCCGGTCGGGCGATGAGATCGGTCAACGAGCCGCTCAGCATCGGGAGCGGGAACGCAGCTCGCCGCGACCGCGCCCGGCCCGTCCGGACGACCGGATTCGTCGAGTTGCTGCGACGTGGTGAGGTAGGCATGGCAGTCATCGACGCACTCCCATCAGTACCCGTCCGCCCAACAATCGCAACAGCGGCGGGTGCCGGCGCGCCAACCAGGTTGCGGCGGTAGCCAACAGGTGCACCCGCGATCCTCCTGGCGGGACGGTCAACACCGACCGGGCTACCCACGTCAGTCCGACCCGCGATCGGGTGATTGCAACCGGAGTGCGAGTGGCGGGTAGGGCCAGATAGCTCAGGCCGGCCTCGATGTCTGCTTGTCGGGCCACCGCATGCAATCCCCGACGCCCTGCGATGGCAACCGGTGTACCTGCGGGAAGCCTGCGCAGCATTTGAACGGTTTCATGCGGCTCCTGGACTTCTATTGGAACGGTCCCGTCCGCGGCGAGCAGCAGCCAGCGAGATGACGGGTCCGACCATCCGGTGCTGAGCATGCCTCTTTCTCCCTATGCTGATCGTGCTGAGTCGTGCTGATCGTGCTGAGTCGTGCTGATTCCTGCGGGTCTCTGCCCGGTCTCTGCCGGTCTCTGCCGGTGCTGGTGCGCTGGTCTAGTTGAGGACGGCGAAGGGCCGCATGCGCGCAACAGGTGTGACCAGGCCGTGATCCTGCAGTACTCCGAGGGCGGCGTTGACCCCGTTGTCGTCCAGATGCCGCACGGTCTTCGGTGCAGCATCGGAATAGCTGAACCGCTGCGTCGAGTGGCCGGCCGGATGCTGCTTCGACATTCCCCTGGCCAAGAAGTCGTCGATCACCGTCCCGGCACCGTGGCATGCCGAATACAAGCTGCGGGCAGCTTGCGGACCGGCCACTGCGAGGTAGGACGACGTGCGATGCGTGCCGGGGAGCAGGACGGCCTGCCCGACCGTGCCGAACACGGTGCCTTGCGGCATGAGCTCGGCCGGGTACGCCCGGCAGGCGTTGTGCCGATGCACGACCGCAACCCCTGCAGCGGTCGGCTCTTCGTAGATCGAATTGTGCGGGGAGTCCACGATCAACTTGGTGGACGCTCCGAACACCTGGCCGACGATCGTGCGCAGCGCGGCGTAGGTCGCGACCCGAAACGCGAAGCCGTAGTTCATCGCGGCAGCGTTGGCCAGCATGAGCCGTTGGCCTTCGTCGCTGTCCCTTTGCACCGGCGGGCAGCCATGAGCGAAGTACAGCGCCATGCGCTCGCGCATCTCGTGGAACGAGCGCGCACTGGCAAGGTGGTACAGGGGCTTCTGTACCGCCATTGCCATCCGCAGCTGTCGCGGGTAGTGCTTGCGGCGCCCGAACAATGCGCCGATCTCACCGGTCAACACGCCGCCTCCGGCGTGGTAGTTGATCGCCAATTGCCCCTTGCTCACGCCCAGGGCGCTAGCGGCGACGGGGTCGAGGATCTGCTCGACCTCTTGCAGTTCGATGAAATGGTTCGAGGGCCCGACGGTGCCGAACCGCATTCGTGCGAGCTGAAACACGATGCCGGGAAGTTCCTTGAGTAAGCGCTCGGCACCGCCGTAGCGATCGAGATCGATGCGGCCGAATTCCTCGACGCGCTCGAGGTCTGAGTCCTCGACCTGCCACCGCTCGGCTGCGAATCGCGCGCCGTCGACCGCAGCACGGCGGACTTCACCGGCTGACAGCTCGCCGCGATTGCGAGTCGGGAAGGGGTAGCGCTCACGCACCCTTCGGTAGAACTCCTCAATCCCGGCCTGGTCGGGACGGTCGGTGTCCAAGGTCAGCAAAGCCATGCCGCAGTTGACGCTTGCCGACGTGAGGGTGGGACGAACGGTTCCCAGCGTCGCCACCGCGACCGAGGAAGGCAGCTCCATCGACGACTTGTGGTGGAAGTCCGGCAGCACTACCGGCGGTGCGGCCAGATCCGCGTCGGCGACCTGGGCGTGCAGCGCCGCCAGGACGTGCGGGTTTGCGGGAAGCTCGGGGCTGTCGAAGATTCGGCTCTGCGACATCACGGTGAGGTCCACTGCATGCTCCTTCTCGGAAGCGGGGCCGGACGTGAGCCAGTGGTGGCACGGGGGATGTCACGTCGATACGTATGGTCGAGCAGCACACCAAGTGCGTGCGGACTGAACCTGTCGCCGAGGCCGGCGTATGCCGCGTCGGCCATTCGCCGCGCCGCGGTGGGATGATCCAGTAGATGTGCCACCGAGCGCGCCAGCAATGTCGGCTCACCAGGTGGCACCAGGACACCGCTGACGCCGGGAATGACCAGATCCTGAACGGCATTTACCGCTGTCGCCACGATCGGCACGTGGGCCTGCATCGCTTCTACCAATACACACGGCAGACCCTCGTAGCGGCTGGCCAGCATGAATACGTCGAAGGCCGGCAGCAGCGCAGTCGCGTCCTCGCGATGCCCGAGGAACAGGAAGCGATCCGTCAGGCCGCGCCGTCGAACCCGAGCCAACAGTTTCTCGCGTAGCGGCCCGTCACCGATCCACACGCCCCAGATGTCGTCCGTCGCGACCTCGGCCAATGCGTCGACCCATTGCTCAGGTGCTTTCTGATAGTCGACTCGGCCGATGGTTCCGACCACCCGCGCACCTGGCGCAAGCTCGAGGCGCCGGCGCGCCAACCCTCGCGGCGAGGTGCCGGACTGATACCCGATCGGGTCAACCGCAGGCGAGATCGTGCATATCCGCTCGGGTGATATGAGTTTCAGGCGGGCTGCGTCCGCTGCCACCGCTGATCCCACTGCGAGGATCGCATCCGTGCGCTTGCCCAGCCACCGCTCCATGGCGATGTAGGACTGCCGTCGCAGCGCCGACTGATAGTCGTGGAACGGAAACCCGTGGTAGGTATGGACGATCCTCGGCACGCCGGCCCGCGAGGCTGCCATTCGGCCCAGCGCACCAGCCTTGGCGCTGTGGGTATGCACCACGTCATACCGCTGTGCCCGCAGGTACGAAGTCAGGGTCTGCAGCGCGGCCCGATCGCGCCACGGTGCGATCGGCGAAACCAGGCTCGGTACCCGGACGACGCCGAGTCCCGCGACCTCGGCGGCGGCAAGCAGGTCACCGGCCGGCGCCCCGAGTACTGCCTGCGTACCGACCAGGATGCCAGCGGCGTCGTCATAGCTGTTGTGCCCGTCGAAGCCGGCTCCGCCCGCGATGATGGTCACGTCATAGCGGGTAGGGTCAAGAGCCAGCGCGCCGCGCAATGCAACGCCCCCCGCGCCGGCCGTCATACGCGTGACGACCGTGGCCACTCGAATCCTGGGACTCACGGCACACCTCCACATAGCTGCGCGACGTTGATCCGTTCCCCGTCGCCGACCTGTACTCCCACGCATGGCAACCGGTCGGTGTACCTCGCCGCGATCTCGTACACCGGTGGATGGGCTGGACCCCGGCCGGTCGCCAACGCCAAGGTCGCTGCGAACTGCCAATAACGCCGCAGTTCTCCGGCTGAGTACGTGCCCGCCACGAAGGCGCGGGCAGCTTCATCCGGTTTCACGGTCTCGATCAGGGTGTGCTCACCGCGGGTGAGCATCACGACCCGGTCGGGCTCGAGCGCGCTGACCCGGTTCGTGATCGTTACGGCCGACCGGCCACGCGAGGTGTTGGCGTTGCCTGCGGTGCTTCGGCTGAGCCGCATGGGCTCTGCGACCCCGAAGCAGTCCACGCCGTCGCCACAGCAGAGATTGTCCGAGGCAATCGAAGCGCCACTTGCGATCGTGCCGGCGATCACGGTCGACTTTCCGACCCCGCTCGGGCCGACCAGCAACGGGACGCCGTCCGAAGCCGCCAGCAGCCCCGCATGCAGTGGCACGCGCCCGCGCCAGCCTGCCCGCCACAGCGCCGGGTAATGCACCAACGTCTGGCCGGCCAGCAGCGAGAACCGCTGTCGGGCAACGGTGTTCAGGCAACGAACGGCCATCGAGGGCCGATAACGGGCGGTGACCGCGAGGAGGTCGTCGGACACCTCGAGCTGCAGATCGAAGCCTGAGCCACAGGCGTTGGCCAGCACCGTCCTGGTGCCGTCAGACCAACAGTCACGACTGACGATGCCGAGCGCGGCCGTGCTGAACTCAGCTTTGCTCGCCTGCAGGTCCACTGACACGGTCGGTATCGGAACAGCGCCGGTCAGGGGCGCCGCCTGTGCACCGACGCCCAACCTGACGAGGTCGATCCGCGCGGCCGTTTCGGTGTGCAGCACGAACGTCTCGCCGGCTGTCTCGAACCATCCAGCTGCCATCAGAAACCATCCGGATACGGCGCCCCGACACTCGCCGGTGTCTGCGTGTAGGTGGTGGGTTGGTACTCGGGCAACATGTCGCGCAACAGCCGCTTCGTACGACCTGGATCGTTCATGAATGCCGAGGTGAAAAGCTCCTCGAGCATCTCGTTCAGGTCCTCGGGAGCGCTGGCACCCCTGGTTGCCCACACCTTGGGGTGGGAGGTGGGAAGGCGAATCTCGGTGTCGGAGAACACCTTCTCGTTCAACTTCTCGCCCGGCCTGAGCCCGGTGAAGCGGATGGTCACGTTGGACAGGTGCAGCTCCTCGGCGTAGCGGTAGACGAGGTCCACGATCGAGACCGGGTCGCCCATGTCGAGGACGAACGTCTCGGCATATTCCGACATGGTCGCTGCCTCCAGCACCAGAGACACCGCTTCTTCGACAGTCATGAAGAATCGGGTGACATCTGGATGGGTGACTGTCACGGCCTGCCCGTGCGACACCTGCTTGGCCAGCACCGCAAGCAGCGAGCCGCGCGAGCCGAGCACATTGCCGAACCGGACGCTGGCCATACAGGTTGGCCCTCCCGCGGCCTTCTGAACCACGAGCTCGGCCAGCCTCTTGGTCGCCCCGAGTACCGATGACGGATCGGCGGCCTTGTCGGTGGATATCAGTACGAAGCGCTCGGTTCCGTACTTCATCGCCGCTTCGACCAAGTGCTTGGTGCCCAGCACATTCGTCTTTACACCCTCGCAGGGGTGCCGCTCCAGCAACGGTAGATGTTTATGTGCAGCGGCGTGGAAGACCAGTTCCGGCTTGGTCTCGGAGAAGACCTGATCCACCCGGCGGCCGTCGCGAATGTTGGCCACGATGATGTCGTCGGAATCGAGCAAACCGGATCCGGTGAGTTCCAACTGCAAGGTGTGCAGGTTGGACTCGTCGTAGTCCAGCAGGTACAGCGCCGCCGGCTCGAAGCGGGAGATCTGGCGGCACAGCTCCGAACCGATCGACCCACCTGCTCCGGTGACCAGGACGCGGCGCCCGTGAATGAGGTTGCAGGCGCGATCCGAGGCGATGTGTACCTCGTCCCTGCCGAGCAAGTGATCGACTCGCAGGCCGCGTAGATCCGAGAGCCGCATGTCACGTTCGACGGCCGACAGGAACGAGGGCAGGTAGCGAACCATCAGGCCTGCGCTGGCGGCCTCCTCGATGAGCTCGGCGACCCGACCCTGTGCGATGGATGGCATCGCGACCAACGCTGCCTTGGCGCCGCTGAGCTGAGCGATCCTGGCGACCTCGTCGGCGCGGCCCAGAACGGGCAGCCCGGCAGCGCGTCGCAGATGCGGATCGTCGTCGAGGAAACCGATCGGCCGAAGTCCGTACCCTTCACTGGCTCGAATCGCACGCACAACCGCACGCCCCGCCTCCCCCGCACCGATGATCAGCGTGGGCAGCCCGTCGCGATGGACCTGACGATGCGGGTGCTGTCTGGATAGACCCATCATGGCAACCTCCGGAAGGTGGTGCTGACCGCGTCGATCACCATGTCGGTCTGGGCATCGGTTAGCGATGGATACAGCGGAAGGGACAGCAACTCGGTGGCGATCCTGTCCGTTACCGGGCACGACTCCGTCTCGCTGCGACCGAGCAGCTTGGCGAACCCGCTGAGCCGATGCACCGGTATGAAATGAACCGACGTTCCGATTTCAGCGGCTGACAGGTCGGCAGCCAACGCGTCCCGATTGGGCACCCGCAACTGGTACAGGTGCCAGGAGTGCTCGGGGTGCCGCGTTGGTAGCTTGACGAACTGAGC
>DASXHV010000111.1:0-2794 GCA_036488285.1 Jatrophihabitans sp.
CGACGGCCGCTGCCATCCGCAGCCCGCTGTTCCTGGTTCGGTGCATCAGCATCGAACGGTTGTCACTATTGCTGTGTTCGAGGGGCTCCAGCGGTCGCTGCAACACCGCGGCCACCCGAGGATCGGCGGACTGCCGCGGTACTTCCTCATTGGCAACCAGCTCGGATTGCAGTACCACCCGGGTCGGTTGCTTGACCGCCTCCACCTCGTACTGCACCGCCAGAATGGCTCGTTGCGTGAACGACACCAGCCGGGTCGAACGAACCCGCACGACCTGACCGGACGGTGATGACCACTCGACCACGCGGCGCAGGATGCCGGCACGAAGGTCCAGGATCCGCTCGTGGTGAAGGATCTCGCCGTAGCGAAGATCGAACGGCTCGTCGTCGACCAGCAGTCGGATCAGTTTGCCGTCAGTGACGTTGACAATGCTCTGGCCTGATTCGGGGTAGCCATACCCGGCCTCGGCGTAGGGCAGCGGTCGCTGCTCGTAGAAGGAGTTCAGGTAGGTGCCGGGCAAGCCGTTCGGATCACCTTCGTCCAGGTTGCCCCGGACTCCGATATGCCCGTTGGACAATGCGAAAACCGACTCCGACTGCGCCAGGATCGACATGTCCAGGCCGAGCTCGCGGACGTGCCACGGCTCGACGGGGAATCGCGGTTGGGAGATCACTGGACACCGCCGAGCAGTTGCTCCAGGTCGGTGACCACGACATCGGCACCATGCTGCTTGAGGGCATCGGCTTGACTGACCCGGTCGACTCCGACGACGTAGCCGAAATGTCCGGCGCGACCTGCGGCCACCCCGGCCAGCGCATCTTCGAAGACCGCGGCCTGCTCAGGTGCGGCGCCGACAAGTTTCGCACCGGCTAAGAAGGAGTCCGGGGCAGGTTTGCCTTTCAGGTGCTGTTCGGCCAGGGTTACGCCGTCGATGCGTCCTTCGACTAGGGCTGCCAAGCCGGTCTTTTCCAGCACCGCCTTGGTGTTGGCACTGGAGGACACCACGATGCGGTGCAGGCCGGCTGCTTGAACGGCCTTGAGGTATCGAACCGAACCCTCGTAGACCTCGACGCCGTCGGTATTGATGCGCTTGAGCAGTTCTGCGTTCTTGCGGTTGCCCAGGCCGTACACCGTGTGCGCGTCGGGAGGATCGTCGGGGCGTCCGTCTGGGAGCGTGATGCCGCGGGAAGCGAGAAAGTCACGAACGCCGTCCTCGCGCGGCTTGCCGTCGACGTACTGGTCGTAATCGGATCGGGCGTCGAAGGGCTTGAAGTTCTTCCCGTCCCGTTCGGCCAGGAACTCGTCGAAGGTCTGTTTCCAGGCGGCACAGTGCACCTTCGCGGTTTTGGTCAGCACACCGTCCAGGTCGAACAGACAGGTCGTGATCTGATCAGGCAGTCCCGCCGCATTCAGCCCCATCGTTTCGACCTTCCCGTTGTCGCCTGCGAACCCTGATCGCGGTTTGCATCTGACCACCGTAGGCCGGGAATCTGGCCGTCGGCGGCAACGCCGCGCTTTGTGTCGAAGTCGAAGGCGTCCAGAACTACCAGCGTGCTGCCCGGCCGCTAGCGGGCGGCCGCTGGGTAGCTACTGGTTAGCTGCTGGGCAGCTGGGTGGGTGCTACCGGGCCGGTCTGAGGCTGGCTAGGACGAGCCAGGTTGGTCGGAGGCACTTTTGGCCGCGCGGGAAAGGACTTCCTCCACCATCGAGGGCGTGAGGCGTCCGGTGAAGGTGTTGTGCTGGCTGACGTGGTAGCACCCGAACAGATGTAGTTCGTCCGGTGTTGCTAGGCCTGAGGTGGCGCCAGGCGTGCCGCCGCTGGTCGATGGCGCCGTTTCAGCCGGACGCAACGTGATATGCGCGCCGTGACCGAACTTCGGGCGCGGGGAGTCGATCAGCCAGCCGGCCTGAGACAGCGCCGGGAGCAACGCCTGCCACCCGAAGTGGCCGAGCACAACTATCGAACGGAGGTGAGGCTGAAGCAACTGCAGCTCACGGACGAGCCAGGCCCGACAGGTGTCGCGCTCGGTCGGAGTGGGCTTGTTGTCCGGCGGCGCGCAGTGCACTGGGGCTAACATTCGGACGCCGAAGAGCTGCATGCCATCGTCGATGCTCGTGGCTGTGGGCTGCGAAGCGAGGCCGACCGCGTGCAGGGCTGCGAACAGGACGTCACCGGATTGGTCGCCGGTGAACATGCGACCGGTCCGATTCCCGCCGTGGGCTGCTGGGGCGAGCCCTACTATTGCTATCCGGGCGTCGGATGGGCCGAAGCTGGGGACCGGCCGCGACCAGTAGGTCCAGTTCTGGAAGGCAGCGCGTTTGGTCCGACCGACTTCTTCCCGCCAGGCGACCAGCCGAGGGCAGGCGCGGCATTCGGAAACGGCTGCGTCCACTGTGTCAAGGGTGTTCAACGTAGGCGCGACAAGTGCGGGCGCGACAAGTGCGGGCGCGACAGAGGATGACGGTGCTGCGGGCTTCATCGCTTTGGCGGGGCGCTCGGTCATGGCGTGACGGTACAGACCGAGCCGGATAGCAAGACCGTGGACATCCTCGCCGTGAACTAGGCACCTACCGTTCCCAGTCGGGTCGGTTGTGTCGGGGTTTCTGGTGGGGGTCGATCCAGGGTGGCGGGAGCCAGTAAGGCAAGCCATCGGTCATGACACAGCTCCAGCCGATGGTCTGGAATTCGCGGTGGTGGTGTCCGCAGACGAGGGTGAGGTTGTTCAGGTTGGTGGGTCCGCCTTGCCACCAGGGGATGATGTGGTGTCGTTGGCACCAGTCCGGTGGGGTGTCA
>DASXHV010000150.1:0-1607 GCA_036488285.1 Jatrophihabitans sp.
TGTGACAGGGAAATCTCCGTCCCAGCACTACACTGAACTGACCGCGAAGTTCGGCGCACCGGCGTACGCGCGGGTCGACTCGCCGGCAACCCGGGACCAGAAAGCGGTGCTGGCCAAGCTGTCACCGGAACAGGTGACGGCGGAGACCTTGGCCGGCGATCCGATCACCGCCAGGCTCACGACGGCACCCGGGAATGGTGCCTCGATCGGTGGGCTGAAGGTCACCACCGAACGGGGATGGTTCGCCGCGCGGCCGTCCGGCACCGAGGACGTCTACAAGCTGTACGCCGAATCGTTCGCCGGTCCCGAGCACCTTGCCCAGATCCAGGACGAAGCCCGCAGCATCGTTGCCGCAGCCCTGTCCAGTTGACCCCGAGCACCAGCTCGCTATAAGACGTCCACGCTCCAGAGCCGTCGCGGCTAGCCGCGGCTGAAGGTGTCCGGGTTGGGCCCGATCCGCTCGCCGGTTTCGAGTCCGGTGACGGCCTCGACGTCCTCGGAGGTCAAAGAGAAGTCGAAGATGTGGAAGTTCTCGGCGATCCGCGACGGCGTGACCGACTTCGGTATCACCACGTTTCCGAGTTCGATATGCCACCGCAGCACCACCTGTGCCGGCGTCTTGCCCACCCTCTCCGCGATGGCGGTCACGACCGGGTCGGTGAGCACCGAACCGCCGCGGGCCAGTGGGGACCAGGCCTCGGTGACGATCCCGTGCTGGGCGTTGAACGCCCTCAGCTCGGTCTGCGGCAGCAGCGGATGCAACTCGATCTGATTGATCGCCGGCACGACATGGGTCTCGTCGAACAGGCGCTGCAGGTGGCTCTGGTGGAAGTTGGACACACCGATGGCCCGCACCCGGCCATCGGCGATCAGCTTCTCGAACGCTCGCCAGGTGTCGACGTAGCGGTCCAGGCCCGGCGCCGGCCAATGGATCAGCAGCAAGTCGAGAGTTTCGAGCCCGAGCCGATCCAGCGAAGCGTCGAACGACTGGGTTGCCGCATCGAAGCCCTGGTCCGAATTCCACACCTTGGTGGTCACGAACAGCTCATCGCGCGGGATTCCGGACTCAGCAATCGCCGCACCGACAGCCTTCTCGTTCTGGTACAGCTTCGCGGTATCTATGTGGCGGTAGCCGGCTTGCAGCGCCGAGGCGACTGCGGCCTTCGTTTCGGATTCGGGAACGAGGAAAACCCCGAAGCCCAGCTGCGGGATCTCGACCCCGTTGTTGAAGCGCACCTTCGGGACTGTCATGCATTCACCCTATGTCGGTGACACTCAGGCCCGAAAACGCTTTGCCTGCGTTCACAGAACGTTTACCCGCTGGTCGGGCCAGGGTCAGGTCGACTCGCCCGGCCCGCTCAGCTCGTCGAGGATCAGCACGGTTTGGGTGGAGAGCACGTCCGGCATGGTCTGGAAGGTGTTCAGCACCAGATCCCGCATGCTCGCCGCGTCCTGCGTTCGGACCAGCAGCACCAGGTCGTTCTCGCCGGACACCAGCGCGCCGTGCCACACCTCGGGGATCTCGGCGATGCGCCGCCGCACCTCTTTCCACGAGTGCTGGCTGATCTTGAGGTGGACGTAGGCGGAGATATCGAACCCGTACCGCT
>DASXHV010000188.1:0-41321 GCA_036488285.1 Jatrophihabitans sp.
GATCAGGGTCAGCGCGACGACGTACTCGTTCCACGCGGCGATGAACGTGAACGTCACGGTGGTCACCAGGCCGGGCAGGGTCAGCGGCAGCATCACCCGCCACAGCGTTCCCAGCCGGCCGCAGCCGTCGAGGTTGGCAGCCTCCTCCACCTCTTGCGGGATGGAGGAGAAGAAGCCGTTCAGGATCCAGATCGCGAACGCCAGGTTGAATGCGGCGTTGGTCAGGATGATCGCCAGGTAGGTGTTGACCAGGTTGGCCTCGAAGAACTCCCGGTAAATGCCCACGACCAGTGAGGTCGGGGAGAACATCTGGGTGATCAGCACAAGCAGCAGGAACGCGGTGCGACCGGGGAACCGAAAGCGAGCGGTGAAGTACGCCGCCGGCACCGAAACCACCATTACGATCGCGGTGGATGCGACCGCGATCAGCACCGACGTCCGCAACCAGTTCTGGAAGCGTTGCTGGGCCAGCACGTCCCCGAAGGTCGACCACTGCCACTTCGCCGGCAGGAATTTCGGCGGCGACTGCAGCACGTCATTGCTCGGCCGCAGCGCGTCCAGGGCCATCACGATGTAGGGCGAAAGAAAGATCAACGCGACTGCGAGGCCGATGATCGGTAGCACGAACCTGCGCGCCCGACGCCACCCGGCTGGCTTGCGCCGCGTCGTGGACCGCGATGAAGGAGAAGTTGCAACGGCGGTCATGCTCAGGCCTCCTGCCACTTGACCAGGCGCAGGTACACCATCACGACAACGAGGATCAGCAGGACGTTGAAGACGCCTGCGGCCGCTGACATGCCGACGCTGTGCTCAGCACCTTTGAAGGCCAGCTTGTACATGAAGGTGATCGACGTGTCGTGCGCGTAGCCGGGGTTGCGGTCATTGAGGGTGTAGACGATCGGGAAGGAGTTGAACACGTAGATGATGTTCAAGACGCTGGCGATCATCATTGCCGGACGGAGCAGCGGCAGGATCACCCGCCAGTAGATTTGCCACGGCCGCGCGCCGTCGATCCGGGCCGCTTCGATGACGTCGTCGGGGATCGCATTCAGACCTGCGAGGAAGACGTAGGCGGTGAACGGTAGCGAGACGAAGATGCCGACCAGGATCATCGATGGCATCGTCCACTTGTCGTCACCGAGGAAGTCGACCGGCTTGTGCAGCAAGTGCAGCCAGAGCAGCAACCGGTTGATGAGTCCGTGGTAGTAGTCGAACAACAAGGTGAACAAACGCGCAGTGATGATCAGCGACGCCGCCCACGGCACGATGATCGCCCACCGCACCAGCTTGCGGCCGAAGAACTCCTTGGACAGGAACTGCGCCAGCGCAAGGCTGATCACGATCGTGAGGACCACCACCGCGACCACCCAGGTGACGGTGTTTTTCATGACTGTCACGAAGTCTGGGTGATGGATGACCTTGGAAAAGTTCGTGCCGCCCGCCGAACCCAACCGAAGGCCGGTAATCGAGTAGTTCGACGTCGATGCCTTGACGAGTTCGATGGCCGGATAGATGACCACGCCTGCGATCAACAGCAGCGCCGGTCCGAGCCACAGCAGGGCAACCCAGAATGGTGCCCGGCCGCGCCGGGATCCTCCGCGTCGACGCGCGCGGGTCGCGTTCGAGGCGTTCTCGCGGCCGGAACCGTCCGGCGCAGACATCACTGTTGCGGCCGGTGACCCGGCCGCAACAGTGGCATCGGAGAGCTTCTCGCTCACGGTCAGCCGCCCGACGTCGCGGTCTTCTGGAGCTGATCGAGCACCTTCTGCGGGTTTCCGTTCGGCTGCACCGCGGTGCCGATGTTCTGCTGGACCGCCTTGAGAACCGTGTCCCATGTCGGGTCCTGGTTAGGCGTGAGGTGGATGTTCGGCAGCGTGTCGATGTAGACCTTGAGCGCCGGGATGGACTTGAAGCTGTCCAGACCGGACTTCGTCACCGGCAGGAAGCCCTCGGACTTGATCCAGGTGTTGACCTGATCCGGTTGGTAGTACAGCTGGTAGAAGTCCTTGACCGCTTCCTGATTACCGGGCTTCTTGAACGCGTCCAGGTAGTCCGTCACGCCGTAGGTCTGTGGCGAGCTGGCACCCTTGGTCGGCATCGGAGCGATTCCGTAATCGACCTTCTTGTCCTTGTCCAGAGTTGCCGACAGCGGGCCGAAGCCGACGACCATGCCGGCCTTGCCAGTGGTGAACAGCGGGAAAGCACCGTCGGTACGGTTGGTCTTACCGGGGTTGTTCTGAGTGACCTTGTCGACGTTGGCCAGCTTCTTCAGGAAGCTGAGCGTGTCGACATTAGCGGGCGAGTTGATGGTCCACTTGCCACTGGAGTCCTTCCAGTCGCCGCCGTTGTTGAAGTCCCAGATCGAGAACTCGGCCTGGGCCTCTTCCGGCCCGAGCGGCATTGCGTACCCGATCGTCCCGTTGCCAAGGGCCTGCACCTTCTTGGCATCGGCCTCGAACTCGTCCCACGTTTTCGGCGGAGCCGCGATACCAGCCCTGGAGAAGAGCGTCTTGTTGTAGAACAACGCCCGTGCCGAGGAAAGGTCGGGCAGGCCGTAGAGCTTGCCGTTGAAGGTTCCGCTGGTCTTGAAGGCGTCCAGCAGGTCCGACTGCACCGAGGACGGCAGGACGTCATCGGCGGTGTAGAGCAGGTTGTCCTTTGCGTAGCTCGAGTAATAGTTGATGTTCAGGATGTCCGGCGGGCTGCCGTTCTGGACCATCGTGGTGCTCTGCTGTGCGATGTCGTTCCAGCTGATGATCTGGACATTGAGTTTGATGCCGTACTTGCTCTGGTAGGTCTTGGCGAACTGATCCCAGAACGCCTTCGTGTGGTCCTGCGAGTATTCAGCGGCGACCAGCTTGATCTCGGTAACCTTCTTGGCGTTGTTGGTGCCGCCACCGGTGTCCTTGCTGCCGCTACCGCCGCCGCAGGCAGACAGTGCCACGACTGCAGCACCGATCCCCGCCAGCCATGCGGTTGTTTTCCTCGACATCGATGCCATCGATCTCTCCCCTGTCCTCAACACTTCGGCGAACCGCCGGTCCGACGAGTCTGCGCCATGAACTGCTTCAATGGCAATGGTGTAGACCATTTCTTGATTTTGGTCTAGACCACTCGCATACTGGTACGGCATTGTTACCAGCGCAGGCGTGCGGCGTGTCAACGCCGTGTCGGCATTCGCGTCAAACGTCCTGCGACGACCTTTGCACTGATAGGATCGAAGATGCAAGATCTGGGCGTCAAAAGAACAAAAGAAATCACCCTCGGGCAAGTTGGGGCGCCCAGCGCAGCGCGACAAGCGCGGCAGGACCAGTCGCTCCCCGTGCCACCGATCGGCGGATGAGAACCCGGGAGGCCCAGACATGGCAGAGCTTGCATCTTCCGTCGTCGCCGTCGACGTCGGCGGCACCGCCATCAAGGCGGCGGTGACGACCCATGATGGCACCGAGCTGGCCACAGCGACACGTCCGACACCCGTTGCCGACGGACCAGCCGCGGTGATCGACGCCATCGTCGAGACGGTCACCGGGCTGCGTGAGGCGGTAGCCGGAAAAGCCACCGTCGAAGGCGTCGGGCTCATTCCGTTGGGGCTGGTCGACCCGGTCGCCGGTGTGGCGCTGTTCTCGGCCAATGCCGGCTGGCGTGACGTTCCGATCCGCGACCAGGTTGCCGTGCGGGTGGGCCTTCCGGTCGCGATCGATCACGACGTACGTGCTGCCGGCCTGGCCGAATCAGTGTCGGGCGCGGCCCAAGGTATCGCCGAGGCGCTGTTCGTCTCGATCGGGACCGGCATTGCCGCCGCCGTCATCACCGGTGGCACAGTCCTCAGCGGTGCGTCCGGCATGGCCGGCGAACTCGGCCACATTCCGGTGGTGCCCGATGGCGACAGGTGCGCGTGTGGCCAACTGGGCTGCCTGGAGACCTACGCCAGCGCAGCCGCGGTGACCCGTCGCTACCGTACTGCCAGCGGCCACCCGCAGGTCACCACCGAAGAGGTGATTGCCCTTGCCGGGCAGGGTGAATCGGCTGCGGTCGCGGTCTGGAACCAAGCTCTGGACGCACTGGCCCGGGCGCTGATCAGTTACATCCTGATCTGCGATCCCAGCCTCATCGTGATCGGCGGCGGGATGGCCAACGCCGGCGAGGACCTCATCGGCCCGCTGTCGGCGCGGGTGGCTGCTGGCCTCGCGTTCAGGTCCGCCCCGCCCATCGTGGTCGGGGCGTATGGCGAACATGCCGGACGGGTCGGAGCAGCGTTGATCGGATGGCGTGCGGTAGGACCGGTCGGACCGGTAGGACCGGTAGGACAGGCCCGATGACCACGACCGTGCACGGCGCCTCGATTGTCACACCTACCGGAATCATCGGCGGTGGCTGGCTGAGCATCGTGGCGGGACGGATCTCCGAGATCGGTGGCGGCGAACCGCCCTCGACCAGCCTGGATCTCGGCGGTGGCTGGCTCGTGCCGGGCTATCTCGACATCCATTGCCACGGCGGTGCCGGCGCAGACTTCGGAACCAGCGATGCTGATTCGTTGAACTCGGCCGTTCAACTGCATGCCGGTCATGGCACCTCGGCAATGCTGGCCTCCCTGGTCGCCCATCCGCTCGACGGGCTGTGCGACCAGCTGGCCCTGCTGGCCGAGCTCGCGGAGGACCCCTCGTCCCCGGTTATCGGTACCCACTTGGAAGGCCCATTCCTGTCCCGCACGCGGTGCGGTGCGCAGAACCCGGACTTTCTGATCGACCCTGACGTCGAAGCGTTCGGTGCGCTGCTGGCCGCTGCGCGGGGCACGCTGCGGATGATCACGATCGCCCCTGAGCTGCCCGGCGCACTGGAGGTGGTCGACGCCGCGGTCGCGGCCGGCGTGGTTGTCGCGGTCGGTCACACCGATGCGACGTACAGCCAGTCCATCGCGGCCTTCGATCGCGGCGCGACGGTGGCCACCCATCTGTTCAACGGGATGCGACCGCTGCACCACCGCGAGCCAGGCCCAGTCCTGGCAAGCCTCGATGCCGGCGCTGCTTGCGAGGTCATCAACGACGGCGTGCACGTACACCCAGCGGTGCTGCGGATGGTGGCCGATCGCGATGCAGCGCAGTTGATCCTGATTACCGACGCGATCTCGGCAACTGGCGTCGGCGACGGCGAATATGCCCTCGGCGGGCAGCGGGTCACGGTGCGGGACGGGCAGGCACGCCTGTCGGAGCTGCGTTCGCTGGCAGGCAGCACCCTCACGATGGACCGTGCCGTTCGTCGCGCTGTCTTCGACGCCGGGCTGCCCATCGAGGTCGCCGTTGCGGCTGCGAGTACCAACCCGGCCCGCGTTCTCGGGCTGGCCGCCGAACTGGGCGCGATCGAGGTCGGGCTGCGCGCCGATCTGCTTCACCTGGATCATGAACTACGTCCGCAACGTCGGATGCGCGACGGGCAGTGGCAATGATCCTCTCGGTCTGTCTCAACCCGGCACTGGACATCACGTATCGCACCGACGCGCTGCGTCCCGGCGAGTCGCACGCCGTCGAAGTGCTCGGCGCGCGGGCGGGTGGCAAGGGCGTGAACGTGGCACGGGTTTTGCATCAGCAGGGCGAGCCGGTGATGGTTACCGGGTTGCTCGGCGGCCCGCGAGGTGTTCAGCTCGAGGCCGAACTCCTCGATGCCGGGTTGCCGTCGTCCTTCTCCCCCATTTCAGATGAGACCCGTCGGTCGGTGACGGTGCTCGACAAGGCCGATGCGACCGTGTTCAACGAGCGCGGGCCCCAGGTGACCGAAGCCGAATGGCTCGCCTTTGCCGAGCATTTCGGCGTTCTGGTCACCGGCGCGGACGCCGTTGCGATGTCAGGTAGCCAGCCGGCAGCCCTGGCAGGTCGCGGCTACGCCCAGCTGATCGAAACCTGCAACCACGCCGGTGTGCCGAGCATTCTCGATACGTCGGGCCACTCGCTGGCGCTCGCGTTGGAGGCTCGTCCCACGGTGGTCGCACCAAACCGGACTGAGGTCGCGCAGGCGATCGGGCATCCGGTGCGCGGGCTTGCCGACCTCCGAGCAGCCGGCCTGGAGCTGATCGGGCGGGGCGCCGGGGCCGCGATCATCTCAGCCGGCGTCAATGGCCTCATCGCGGTGACGTCATCAGGCGCTTGGACAGTCGAACCGCCCACGCGCATCGAAGGAAACCCGACCGGAGCTGGGGACGCTCTGACCGCCGCGTTGGCTGCCGGCATCCATGCGCGGCGTGACTGGCCGGGCATCCTGGCAACGGCGGTTGCATGGTCGGCGGCAGCGGTTGCCTGCGACCACGCCGGTGAGATCGACGCCGAGCTTGCTGCTGAATTCGAACGGCGCGTCGTGGTGAAGGAGTTCTGAATGAGTGCGAACCGATGACTCTGGCCAGCACTGACGACCTGGTTGCCGACGCCGTAGCCAACCGGACCGGCGTGGCTGCGTTCAACGTCATCACGCTGGAACATGCCGAGGCAATAGTCGCCGGTGCGCAAGCGGTGCGACGGCCTGTCATCCTGCAAATCAGCGAGAACGCGGTGCTCTTCCACGGTGGCCAGCTAGGCCCGATCGCTGTGGCCGCCCGGAAAATCGCGACGCACGCCGAGTACCCGGTTGCACTGCACCTGGACCACGTCACCGACTCAGATCTGCTGCATGAGGCTGCCGCCGCCGGATTCTCCTCTGCGATGTTCGATGCCGGAGCGCTGCCATACCAGGAGAATGTCGCCGCTACCAGGGCAGCGGCAGATTGGGCCCACTCGTCAGGCCTGTGGTTGGAGGGCGAACTCGGTTACGTCGGCGGTAAGCCGGACGCGCCGGCCAGCGCCCATGCAGCCGGTGTCCGGACCGATCCGGCTGAAGCCGCAGCCTACGTCGAAGCCACTGGGGTGGACGCGCTGGCGGTCGCGGTGGGCAGCTCGCACGCGATGACCACTCGCAATGCGCAAGTCGATCACGAACTGATCGCACGGCTGGCCACTGTGGTGCAGATTCCCCTTGTCCTGCATGGCTCTTCCGGGATCGCCGATGCCGACCTGAGCGGCGCTGTGCAGGCCGGGATCCGCAAGGTGAACGTCGGCACCGCGCTCAACATCGCATTCACTGCAGCCCTACGGGCAAAGCTGGCAACCGATCGCGGGCTGGTGGACCCTCGCACGTACCTCAGCGCTGCGCGCACCGCGATGGCCGAGGTTGTCAGCGACCTGTTGAACGTCATCAGCCCCTGACCGACGCCGCCCAGACACCGTGGCCAGCAGCGGGATACGGTCAGAGCCGTGAGCGCTCTCGACGAACTGGCCGCCAGATTGCCCGGAGCGCTCATCGCGCTGGACTTCGACGGCACGCTGGCGCCGATCGTGCCCGACCCGACTCAATCGCGCCCGGTGCCCGGCGCCATCGACGCGCTTGTCGCGCTTGCCGGGCGGGGCAGCCAGATCGCGATCGTCACCGGACGGGACGCTCAGACCGTCATCGACCTCGGCGACCTGCAACGGATCCCGTCGGTCATCGTCAGCGGACTTCACGGCGCGGAGACCTGGCACGACGGGCAGCTGGACACCCTTGCCGAGCCCCCCGGCATTCAGGTGCTGCGCGATGCCGTTCCGGCGATCCTGGCCGGCACCGATCAGGACGTGTGGCTGGAGGACAAACGCCTGTCCTTGGTGGTGCACGCCCGCCGTGCCGCCGATCCAGAGCGTGCATTGCGCGACGTGCAGGCGCCGGTCACCCGCCTGGCGGAACAGAACGGTCTCGAGGTGCATCCCGGCAAGCAGGTTCTCGAGATCCGGATTCCCCAGCTGTCAAAGGCCACCGCCGTACAGCAGTTGCTGACCGAGCAAACGACGGCCGCGTTCTTCTCCGGCGACGACCTCGGTGATCTGCCGGCATTCGACGCGGTACGGGACTGGGCAGAACAGTCCGGACGGCCCGGTCTAACGGTCGGGGTCGGTGAGGTTGCTCAGGTGCGGGCGGCCACCGAACTGCACCTGCATGCGCCGCAGGAGCTGGCCGAGCTACTTCGTGGACTGGCTGGCTGTCATCCCCAAGACCAACAACACCAACAACACCAATAAGGCCAGTAGGGCCGATGGCCCTGGCCCGCCGACTGCGTAACGAGCGGGCCGCAGGGTCCGGACCTGCATAGCCCTGCTGCCGGGCGATCTCCAGGACGCGCGCACGGACCTCAGCCGACAACTGTTCGGGCTTGTTGTAGGCGTTCGACACCGTCGACGCGGCTGGCAACAAGCTGAGAGGTTGCTTGCACAATGTCCACATTTTCAATTGCATCGAATGCTTGGATGAGGCCCATGACTGCGCCCCCACCGCCGAGCTCGCCGGAGCCCCCGCGGCAATCCTTGGCGAAATCGCCAGCGTCCAGCCATCCGCACGGCCTGCGCCACACGGGCGCCGTCGAACAACCTGACGGCCGGATCGTGGTCGACAAGCTGACCAAGGTGTTCGGGACACAGCGCGCCGTGGACGAGCTGAGCTTCACCGTCGAGCCCGGTTCCATCACCGGATTTCTCGGCCCGAACGGCGCGGGCAAGACCACGACGTTGCGAATGCTGCTGGGCCTGATCGCGCCCACGGCCGGCACGGCGACCATCAACGGCGTCGCCTATCACTCGCTGCATCGCCCGCTGCAGACCGTCGGCGCAGCGCTGGAGGCATCCAGCTTCCACCCGGCCCATACCGGACTGCAGCACTTGCGGATCTACTGCGCGGCAGCCAACCTGCCGGCCAAGCGGGCAGACGAGGTGCTCGAAATCGTCGGCCTGACGAACGCGGCGAAGAAGAAGACCAAGGGCTACTCGATGGGCATGCGCCAGCGGCTCGGACTGGCGGGAACGCTCCTTGGCGATCCGAAGGTCCTGATCCTGGACGAACCGGCCAACGGTCTGGACCCGGAAGGGATCCGCTGGTTGCGCGGCTTCTTCCGTCACCTCGCCTCCGAGGGTCGCACCATCCTGGTGTCCAGTCACCAGCTCGCCGAGATCCAAGAGGTTGCCGATCGCGCAGTCATCCTCAACCAGGGGCGCCTCGTTCGGGCCGGCACGCTCGCCGAGCTGTCGGCCGGGACCTCGACGGCGATCGTGCGGGGGCCAGATCTTGCTCCGCTGCAGCAAGCCCTGGCTGCCGCCGGCCTCGCCGGCACCACTGAGCCCGACGGGTCATTGCGGGTCCGCGCCGACGAGCTCACTCAGATCGGCCACCTGGCATTCAGCAACGGCGTCGAACTGCACGAGCTGAGCCTTGAGGAATTCGATCTCGAGAAGCTGTTCTTCTCCCTCACCGAAGGAGCCCACCAGGCGCATAACTTCGATCAGCCAGGCGCCCCGCCACCGCAGGTTCCGCCCGCCGGCTACGCGCCAGGCGAGGGAGGTCGGAGATGATCAACCTGCTCAAGTCCGAGGTCCTCAAGATCCGTAGCACTCAGGTGTGGGTGTGGATGCTCCTGCTGGTGGTGGCCCTGACCACGCTGTTCACGCTCGGCACGGTGCTGTCCATCCAGACGGGCACCCCTAAGGAAGGCATCAACTACTTCTCGGTGTGGACCACCTTCGGGACGGCCGGAATCGCGCTGCTCGTGCTCGGCCTGCTCGGCCTGACAACGGAATTCCGGCACCAGACGATCACCCCGACGTTGTTGGCCACGCCAGATCGGTGGCGACTGCTCAGCGGCAAGGCACTGGCCTACGTGATCTTCGCGATCCCGTACGGGCTGATCTGCATCGTCGTGAACCTGGTTGTCGCAACCATCTGCCTGAAGGCCAAAAGCTTTCCCGTCACCTTCGCCGACGGCGCAATCGGCGGGATTGTCACCAACTTCATCTCACTGATACTGCTGGCGTTCTTCGGGCTCGGGCTCGGCGCCCTGATTCGCAATCAGGCGGCCGGCATGGTGGCAGGCATCCTGTACCTGTCGATCATCAACGGGCTGCTGAGCGTGATTCCGGTCATCCGCAAGGTCTATCTGTTCGAGCCCGGCGGTGCGCTGACGGCGTTCACCACCCGGGACCGCGACAACTATGGGCTGCGCCATGACGTGATCCACGTGTCCCCGATGGTCGGTGGGCTGATTCTGTTGGTCTGGTGCGTCGCCATCCTGATCGCAGGCGGGTACTTCAGCCTTCAGCGCGACATCAGCTGATCGGGGTCTGTGACGCGGTGGTCGCAGCGGTCCCCCGGTCCAGCCGGGTGAATTGTGAGCAACCGCACCGCAATACGGAGGACCAGATCGGCCGGGCTCGATGCGTGATCGTTACGTGCCCGCGTAGTCTTGACAGTCGGGTCGCGGCCTGCATTTGAGTGACGAAAGTCGCAACATGGTTGCGTCCCGACTACTCATCGACGCGTACTCCCTGAAGGTGGCCGAACAGACGTGACCGCACAGTCTCAGACTGGCAATGCTGGCAACGAATCCTCCCCCTCCCGTACTGATTTCGGCGCCAACGAGTGGCTCGTTGCCGAGATGTACGAGCGGTACCTCGCCGACCCGAACGCCGTCGATGCAGCGTGGCACGATTTCTTCGCCGACTACCGCCCGTCTATCGGTCCCGCCACCGGCACTCCGACCATGCCCGCGCAGACGAGTCCGGCACCGGCTCAACCGTCGAGCAGCAACGGTCACGCGGCCGCGGACGGACTCGCGACCCAGCAGACCGTGACGCCGCAAGCAACCGCAGACGCCGGCGCGGTGGCCACCGCCAGCGCGACAGCGGCCCCTGCCAAGCCCGAGGCCGTACCGGCCAAACCGGCCAGCACGCCGACAAGTTCGCAGCCGGCCTGGGCGAACCCCACAGTGGCTCCGGTCGCCGGCGAAGATCTTGCGGTCACCACCCTGCGCGGCGCGCCGGCCAAGGTCGTCTCGAACATGCAGGCGTCCCTGGAGATCCCGACCGCAACCAGCGTCCGCGCAGTTCCGGCGAAGCTGATCGTCGACAACCGGATCGTCATCAACAATCACCTGCGTCGAGCCCGCGGCGGAAAGGTGAGCTTCACCCACCTGATCGGCTACGCCGTCGTCAAAGCGCTCCACACGTACCCGGAGATGAACAACTCCTTCGCGCTGACCCCCGAGGGCAAGCCGGCGCTGGTCACACCCGAACACATCAACTTCGGCCTGGCCATCGACCTGCCCGGCAAGGACGGTGGCCGCTCCCTCGTCGTCGCCAGCATCAAGAAGGCCGAGGCGATGGACTTCGCGGCGTTCTGGGGTGCCTATGAGGACATCATCCGGCGCGCCCGCGCAGGCAAACTGACCGCCGACGACTTCGCCGGATCGACGATCAGCCTGACCAACCCGGGCACCATTGGCACCAACCACTCGGTGCCGCGGTTGATGCAGGGCCAGGGCACCATCGTCGGTGTCGGATCGATGGAATACCCCGCGCAGTACAGCGGTATGAGTGAGGAATCGCTGGCGACCGCCGCGATCAGTCGGATCATGACGCTGACCTCGACCTATGACCACCGGATCATCCAGGGAGCCCAGTCGGGTGAGTTCCTGCGCCGCATCCATCAGCTGCTGCTCGGCGAGGACGGCTTCTACGACGAGATCTTCGCCGCACTCCGGATTCCCTACGAGCCGGTTCGCTGGCTGACCGATCGCGAGTACGACCACGAGGGCCAGATCGACAAGGGCGCGCGGGTCATCGAACTGATCAACGCCTACCGGACCAACGGTCACCTGATGGCCGACACCGACCCGCTCGAGTTCAAGATCCGCACCCACCCGGACCTCGACATCACCAAGCACGGCTTGACTCTGTGGGATCTGGACCGCGAGTTCGCAGTGGGTGGCTTCTCGGGCAAGAAGCTGATGAAACTGCGCGACATCCTCGGCGTGCTGCGGGACGCGTACTGCCGCCGGGTCGGCGTGGAGTACATGCACATCACTGATCCGGAAGAGCGCGCCTGGATTCAGGAACACGTCGAGGTCAAGAGCGACGCCCCGACCCGTGAAGAGCAGAAGCACATCCTGTCTCGGCTGAATGTCGCCGAGGCATTCGAGACGTTCCTGCAAACCAAGTACGTCGGCCAGAAGCGGTTCAGCCTCGAAGGTGCCGAGACGGTGATCGCCCTGCTCGACGCCGTCCTGTCCGCGGCCGCTGAGCAAGAACTGGACGAGGTCGTCGTCGGAATGCCACACCGCGGCCGACTCAATGTGCTCGCCAACATCGTCGGAAAGCCGTACGCGAAGATCTTCACCGAATTCGAGGGCAACATCGACCCGGGCACCGCGCAGGGATCCGGCGACGTGAAATACCACCTTGGCGCGCATGGGACTTTCACCGCACCGGGTGGCGAATGTATCGCGGTGGAGCTCACCGCGAACCCGTCCCATCTAGAGGCGGTGAACCCGGTCCTGGAAGGGATCGTGCGTGCCAAGCAGGACATCCTCGACAAGGGCGAGGGCGGCTTCACGGTGCTGCCGGTTCTGATGCACGGCGACGCCGCATTCGCAGGTCAGGGCGTGGTTGCCGAGACCCTGAATCTGTCCCAGCTGCGTGGATACCGAACCGGTGGCACGGTGCACGTGATCGTCAACAACCAGGTCGGCTTCACCACCTCGCCCTCGGCGTCGCGTTCGAGCCTGTACTGCACCGACATCGCGCGGATGATCGCCGCCCCGATCTTCCACGTCAACGGCGACGATCCAGAGGCGTGCGTCCGGGTCGCCAAACTCGCGGTGGAGTACCGACGTGAATTCAAGAAGGACGTTGTCGTCGACATGGTGTGTTACCGGCGGCGCGGGCACAACGAGGCCGACAACCCCTCGTTCACCCAGCCCTTGATGTACGACATCATCGACAACAAGCGCAGCGTCCGAAAGCTCTACACCGAGGCTCTGATCGGCCGCGGCGACATCACGATCGAGGATGCCGAAGAGGCGCTGAAGGACTTCCAGGCGCAGTTGGAGAAGGTCTTCATCGAGACCAGAGGTGCCACCGGAAAGCCCAAGCCCGAGCCGGTGATGGAGACCACGCCGGCCACGGCCGCGGTCCCGACCGCCATCTCGGCGGAACTGATCAAGACCATCGGCGACCTGTACGCCAACCACCCCGAAGGCTTTGCCATCCATCCGCGGTTGAAGCCGCAGATCGACCGCCGGGTCGCGCAGACGACAGGCGGTGATGTCGACTGGGCGACCGCCGAACTGCTGGCGTTCGGTTCGCTGACCGTCGACGGGCACCCTGTCCGGCTTGCCGGGCAGGACTCCAGGCGCGGTACCTTCACCCAGCGCCACGCGGTGCTCATCGACCGGAACACCGGCGAGGAATACACCCCGTTGCGCCACATCCCCGGTGCCACGGCGCAGTTCCGGGCATATGACTCGTTGCTCAGCGAATACGCCGCAATGGGATTCGAATACGGCTACTCGGTGGCATACAAGGACGCTCTGGTTGCCTGGGAGGCACAGTTCGGTGACTTCGCCGACGGCGCACAGACCATCATCGACGAGTTCATCACCTCCGGCGAGGCAAAGTGGGGGCAGCGATCCTCGGTGACCCTGCTGTTGCCACACGGTTACGAAGGACAGGGTCCGGACCACTCGTCGGGCCGGCCGGAACGGTTCCTGCAGATGGCCGGCGAGAACAACATGACGATTGCGATGTGCTCCTCGCCTGCGAACTACTTCCACCTGCTGCGTCGGCAGGCCTTGTCCGACATCCGCCGGCCGTTGATCGCCTTCACGCCGAAGTCGTTGCTGCGCTTGAAGTCCGCGGTCAGCCAACTGGACGAGTTCACCGACGGTTCGTTCCGTCCGGTGATCGGGGATGCCACCGCCGATCCCGCAGCGGTCAAGCGGGTGGTGCTGTGCAGCGGCAAGATCTATTACGACCTCGCGGCTGCCCGCGATCAAGCAGAACGAAGCGACGTCGCGATCGTCCGGGTCGAGCAGCTCTATCCGATCCCCTCGGAGCAGCTCGTCGCCGAACTGGCCAAGTACCCACAGGCGCAGATCGTCTGGGCGCAGGAGGAACCCGCCAACCAGGGCGCGTACCCGTTCGTGGCTCTCAACCTGCCCGAGCAACTCGCGGCCGCCGGCGACACCCGCCCGATCTATCGGGCCTCTCGCCGGGCATCGGCCTCCCCCGCGGTGGGCTCGGCCAGCGTGCATGAGGCACAGCAGCGCGAGGTAGTCGCCACCGCGCTGGGCTGATCTGCCCGCTCGAGCGGTCGGAATCGGCCACGCTACGTTTGAGGCATGGCAGACGGTCTCGGCACTGACCATCCGGTGCGCTGGGGAATCCTCGGCGCCGGGCGCATCGCCGGCAGAGTTGGTGACGACATCGCCCGTACGGACGGCAACGTCGTCTCCGCCGTGGCAGCACGCGAAGCCGGCCGTGCCGCCGGCTTCGCCGCACGCTACGAAGGCGCCCGCAGCTATGGCAGCTACGCCGAGCTTGCCGCCGATCCGGACGTCGATGTCGTCTACATCGCCACCACCCACCCGGTCCATCGCGACCAAGCGCTGATGTGTATCGAAGCGGGCAAGCCGGTGCTGGTCGAGAAGCCGGTCTGCCTGAATGCATCCGATACTCGCGCCGTTTTCGAGGCCGCGCAGAAGGCTCAGCTGTTCGCCATGGAAGCCATGTGGATGCGGACGAATCCGATTATCAGGCAGGCTGAGCAGCTCGTTGCCGAGGGCGCCATCGGCGACATCGCCGGTGTGCGGGCCGCGTTGTCGCTCAGTCTCGGCTTCGACCCGTCACACCGCATGTACGACATGGACAACGGCGGCGGCGTGCTGCTGGACATGGGCATCTATCCGGTCACGTTTGCTTGGCTGTTCCTGGGCAAGCCGAGCGCGGTCAGCACGATCGGCACCGTCTCGCCCACCGGCAGCGACACGACAGTCGCAATGCAGTGGACCAACGCGCGCGGCCAGGACGCCCAGCTGTGGTGCTCGGCCACCGTCAAGGCTCCCGACCGGGGCCTGATCATCGGAACGGCTGGCTGGATCGAGACCAAGGGCCGATTCCATAATCCGTTCGGACTCATCGTGCACACCGACGACGGTGACACCGAGATCGACGACCCGGCAGTGGGTCTCGGAAACGGCTACGGCCCCGAGATCACCGAGGTCGCCCGGTGTCTGCGTGCCGGACTGCTCGAGAGCCCGCTCATCCCGCACGCGGACACGATCGAAATCATGGAGTTGCTCGATGAAGCGCGCTCAGTGCTGGGTGTGAAATACCCTAACGAACGTGAAATAGCCTAGGAGATAAGGCACTCAGGGCTCCAACAGAGGGTGGCAATCGATGTATTTCACCGATCGCGGCATCGAGGAACTCGAAACTCGGCGGGGCGAGGAAGAGGTCAGCCTGGCGTGGTTGGCCGGCCGGCTGCAGAGCTTCGTCGACCTGAACCCGGAGTTCGAAGTGCCGATCGAACGACTGGCCACCTGGTTGGCGCGCGCTGACGACGAGGACGAGTAGGCGACCGCGATGCCCCGGTGGACGTTCGCGCGCAGCCGGGCGGATCAGCTCACCGCGCGGCTTCGTGCGCTCGGCCTGAAAGAAACCCTGGTCATCGATCGCGAGGTCTTCCGCCGAATTCTGAAGTCGACGCTGGCCGCCACGCTCGCATGGCTTGCCGCGGAACTGATCGACAGTCCGCGTCCGGCGCTGGCTTCACTGGCGGCGATCATCGTCGTTCAGATCACCGTTCGGGCAACCCTGACTCGCAGCATCCAGCTGACGGTCGCTGTCACGCTGGGCCTGGGCGCGTCGCTGGCGCTCGGCCACCTGGTCGGGCTGCACTGGTGGTCGATCACGCTCGTCGTGCTTGCCGGCCTGATCGCCGGTGAGCTGCTGCGACTCGGGACGTTGTCGGCACAGGTATCGATCTCGGCGATGCTTGCGTTGTCGTTGGGCAGCGGGTACGGCATCGAGCGCGTCATCGACACCGCGATCGGCGCGCTGATCGGGGCGCTGGTGAACGCACTTGTAGTGCCGCCCTCGCACGTGTCCGAGGCTGCCCGGACGCTGCGCGGGATCGGTGAGGACCTCGGCACGCTGTTGGCAGACATCGGCAGGGGAATCGGTAACCAGCCGAACCCGGACACCATCCACCGGTGGCTGCAGCGCGCCCGCGATCTCGGCGCCGATTCCCGAGCCGCGATCGGAACGGTCAAGCAGGGCGAGGAGAGCCTGCAGTTCAACCCACTCGCCCGCAACGAACTCGCGCAGTTGTCCCGCCTGACCGAGGCCAGGCGCGCGTTGGATCACGCCATCTCACAGACCCGAGGGATCACCCGAAGCCTGCTCGACCTGCACCAGCCCATCGATGATCGCGACACGATCCGGGTGATGATCGCGCTGGGTGACGTGCTCACCGAGGCCGGCGGAGCCGTCGCCGGTTTCGGGCGACTGCTGGAGGATCCAGCATCGCGTTCCGACCGGTTGCTCGTCGAACAAGGTTGCGAGCGGGCCCGCCAGAACGGGGATCGGGTGGTGTTGGCGCTGGCGCCATTAACCGCGCCGGGAGCGCCGCCAGCAGGGCCGCCAGAAGCCGAATTAGGTCAAGCCGAATCAGGGGCCGAACCCGGCGCGGCCGAAGGAGAAACAACCGCCTCAGCGGCAACCTCTCGGGCTGCCGCTGGGCGGTTGTTGTCTTCGGTCTTGGTGGATGCCGATCGACTCGTTCGCGAGGTCGACATCATCTCGGGGGTGCATCGTGCTGCGGTCGCGCCGGGAACCAACACCGTCGCGTCGGACGGCAGATCAATCTGAGCTGTGTGCTCCGCTGTGCAGGGCAAGTGCGAACAACGCCCCGAGTGCGACTATCAGCAGTGCTGCACCCGATCCAGTCATGGTGATCATGGTGGTCACCTCCTTACAAAGTCCATCCTGCCACGGAACTTTACGCAGGGCAAAATTTGTAAAGTGATGGATACGTCGGCCTACTAAATGTCTAGCCGGGCGACATCTGGCCGACCGGCGTCGGCTGCTGACTGTCAGGATCGCCGGACCCAACCGGACGGGCCGGCTCTGCCGTGTCGATCCGGAACAGTCGTAAGAAGAGCTGGGCGAGCGGGCCGATCGACACCGCGAACGCGACGGTGCCGATTCCTACCGTGCCGCCGAGCAACCAGCCGGTGACGAGCACCGTGAGCTCGAGCAACGTGCGCGTCACGCGGATCGAAACCCCGGTTCGGCGTGCCAGTCCGGTCATCAGCCCATCCCGCGGCCCGGGGCCCAGACCGGCATTGATGTACATGCCGGTGGCGATGGCGCAGAGCAGGATTCCCCCTACCAGCAAAGCGATTCGGATGAGATAGCCGTGCTGATCGGGAAGCAGGCTCAGCGTCGCATTCATCGCCAGGCCGAGCACCACAACGTTGCTGATGGTGCCCACCCCGGGACGTTGCCGTAGCGGAATCCAACCGAGCAGCACCACTACCCCGATCGCGATTACCACCGTCCCGATCGCGTGATGGGTGTGCTTGGCGATGCCCTGATGCAGCACGTCCCACGGGTCGAGCCCGAGCGCGGCGCGGACCTGCAACGCGCTGGAGATGCCGTAGAGGACCAGGCCCACGTACAACTGGGTCAAGCGACGTGCCCAGTGCCGAGCGACCTTGCGACGGGGCGATGGCCGGCGCGTCCCACCGGGGCTTGACCGCCGGGATCTGGGCCGGATGTCTTCGGGGCACGAAGCGGGCGTCAGCGTCACCTGCCTAGGTTCCCAGTCCAATTAGCCCAGAAACAGAGCCATTCGATCGAAAGTGGCCTGTCTTTGTGCTGACAGTCCGGTCGATGCGGGCCAATTATGTGAGAGCCTGGTCCAATGCAGACCGCAGGACATGTCGGAGCGGGCGCCGTCCGTCAATTGCTTCCCGACCTTGCCGAACAGCCTGGCCCGCGTTACCGAGCGCTCAGTTCAGCGCTGGCCGGCCTGCTTCTCGATGGACGTCTCGGCTCCGGTGTCCGGTTGCCGTCCGAACGTGATCTGGCTGCGACGTTGAAGATCAGCCGGGCCACCGCGACGGCCGCTTATGACGAGCTGGCGGCCGACGGGCTGCTGATCCGCAAGCGGGGCGCCGGCAGCTACCTGATCCTGCCCAGCGGCGCGACAGTGTCCGGGCCGGGAGGCCGGATCGCACGCACGGGTCGCCGTCCCGGTCTGCTCGACCTGTCGGTGGCTTCGTTGCCCGCGATTCCCGGCGTGATCGAGAACGCGATGCAGGCGGTGTCGGCTGATCTCAGCCGCTTCACCGGCCAGGACGGCTACCACCCTTACGGCCTCGCGGACCTGCGCGCCCGGATTGCAGAGCGCTACACCCAGCGTGGGGTGGCCACAACCGCCGAGGACATCCTCGTCACCAACGGCGCCCAACACAGCTTCGATCTGATCCTTCGGTTGGCCACCAACCCCGGTGACCGGGTGCTGACCGAGTTGCCGACCTATCCCGGTGCGGTGGAAGCCATCAAGGCGCACCAGGCCCGCGCCGTCGCGGTTCCCTTCGCCGCGGACGGTGGTTGGGACACAGCAACCATCGCCAATCTGCTTCGCCAAACTGCTCCACGCATCGCGTACCTGATCCCGGACTTTCACAATCCCACCGGCAGGCTCATCGATACAGAGAGCCGGCGGGCCGTGGTGTCCGCGGCACGACGATCCGGAACCGTGGTCGTAGTCGACGAGTCGTTCGTCGATCTGGACCTGCGAAGCGCGGGCGAATCCGGCCGCGCCATCCTGCCGACCGCTGCGCTGGACCGCACCGTGATCAGTCTGGGATCGCTGTCCAAACCACTGTGGGGTGGCCTGCGGATCGGTTGGATCCGTGCCGACCCGGACACCGTTCAGCGGCTCGCGGTGGTGCGGGCCCGCTCCGACATGGCAGGTTCCGTGATCGACCAACTGGTCGCCCAGCACGTACTGCCCGGCATCGACGACTTGATCGGCCAGCGTCGGGTCGAGCTGGCTACCAAGCGCGACGCGCTGCTGGCTGCACTTGCCGATGCGCTGCCCAGCTGGCGGCCCAGCCGAGCCGACGGTGGCCTGTCCATCTGGCTGGAACTGGACGCGCCGGGCGCCACGGCATTGACCCACCTCCTCGAACAACGCGGCGTGCTGTTGACTCCCGGACCGCGCTTCGCACTGGACGGAACCCTGGAGCGTTTTCTGCGGTTCCCGTTCGCGTTGGCCGTCGAGGATCTGGTGCGCGCCGTCGGCCTGACCGCGCAAGCCTGGACAGAGATCGACCGGACGAGCATCGGACGCAGTGCCGGAAGCCTCATCACCGCCTGATCCCGATCAGCCGTCCGGCAAGTTCGGAAAGCGGTTGTACATCAAGCGCGAGCGACGCCGTCGCGCCGCGCCTGCTCGGCAACAGCCTGCCGGACGGCTGGCACCACCCGCCGGTCGAACGGAGTGGGCACGATGTTGTCGGCACGTAACTCATCGACGACCACCGAGCCGATCGCTGCCGCTGCGGCCAGCTTCATGCCCTCGGTGATCGAGGTTGCCCGGGCGTCGAACGCCCCGGCGAAAACCCCTGGAAATGCAAGGACATTATTGATCTGGTTCGGGAAGTCGCTGCGCCCGGTCGCCACCACTGCAGCATGCCGACGGGCAACCTCGGGATGAACCTCTGGGTTCGGATTTGCCAGCGCCAGCACGATCGAATTATCAGCCATCGTTGCGACCGCATCCTCGGAAACGGCGCCGGCGCTGACACCTAGGAAAACATCGGCGCCGGACAGCGCCTGTTCGAGCGAGCCCGTCAGAGCGGCCTTGTTGGTCAGACCGGCGAGTTCCTTCTTCACAGCGTTGAGGTCTCCACGACCCGGATGCACGATGCCGCGCGAATCCGCGACCGCGATGTCACCGATGCCTGCGGCGAGCAGGATCTTGGTGCATGCCACTCCGGCCGCACCCGCCCCGGAGACCACGGCCCGCAGGTCCGCGAGCGTTCGTCCGGTCACCAGCGCCGCATTGCGCAGCGCGGCTAGTACCACAATCGCGGTGCCGTGCTGGTCGTCGTGGAACACCGGAATCGGTAGCTCTGCACGCAACCGATCCTCGATCTCGAAGCAACGCGGCGCTGAGATGTCCTCGAGATTGACACCGCCGAACGATGGCGCGATCCGCACCACGGTGTCGACGATCTCGTCGACATCGGTGGTGTCCAGCACGATCGGGACCGAGTTCAGGCCGGCGAACTCAGCGAACAGCGCGCACTTGCCCTCCATCACGGGCAACGCAGCGGCCGGACCGATGTCGCCGAGACCGAGCACCGCCGTCCCGTCGCTGACGACAGCAACCAGCCGCGACCGCCAGGTGTATCGGGCAGCCAGCGACTCGTCGACCGCGATGGCGGCCGATACCTCGGCAACGCCTGGCGTGTAAGCCAACGACAGAGCCTCCCGGGTGTCCAGCGCCAATCGGCTGGACACCGTCAACTTGCCGTCCAGGTGGCTGGTGAAGACCGGGCTGGTCGGGTCGAATAGCTGCGACATTGCAGACTCCAAGGCGTTTGCTCGTAACGGCAAGATGATCGGGCAGTCGGATCAGGGCTTCCTCGATGCGCCGATGTGCGCTCGGACTTGCCACGACTTCCCACTCGCCACGGTGATGGCGGATGACCTGTGTCCCGCCCAGGGATTGCCTGGAACAGCGAGTCTGGCACGACTTGGTCGCCACACAACAGTTCGCGGCTCCCAGTCGTGAGTAAAACCACCCGAGTAGGGTCGCCGACCGTGAGTCGTGGATCGTCAGAACCTGCCATCGTGCTGGTGCGGCATGGTGAAACCGAGTGGAGTCGCAGTGGCCGGCACACCGGCCGCACCGATATCGACCTGACCGCGACCGGGGAAGATCAGGCACGAGCTACTGGCCGCCTGATCGGTGCAGTGCTGGCCGGCGCTGAACCGGCACAAGTGATCAGCTCGCCACGACGACGCGCGTTGCGGACCGCCGAGCTGGCCGGCTACCGACCCACCGAGGTCACCGAAGCTGCCGCGGAATGGGATTACGGCTCGTTGGAAGGGCTGACCTCCGCGCAGATCGCGCAGCGTTACCCGGGCTGGTCCATCTGGGACGGACCGGTGCCCGGCGGCGAGGACGCCGATGCGGTCACCAAACGATTCGATGCCTTGCTCACTGCCATTTCCGACCATCGCGATCCGGGCCCGGCGCTGGTGTTTTCCCATGGCCACGCGATCCGATGCATCGCCGCGCGTTGGCTGGCCGAGCCGGTAACCGCCGGACGCCACTACGCGTTGGGTACCGGCGCGGTCTCGGCGTTGGGCTTCGAGCGCGAGCAGCCGGTGCTGCTCCGGTGGAATCTCGACAATTCAATGACCGGGCCACAATGATTGCCTGACCCGGTCCGGCGCCCAGCCCCCTTGGTGCAGCGGGAGCGAACCGATTGAGCAGCTGCAGGAATTCCTGAGGAGGGCCGTCGCCGTGACCGAGCCGGATCCCGTTGCGAGTACGAGCGATACCGACGACACCGTTCAGTTGACCGTTCCCGCAGATCCTGCGTATGTATCGGTGCTGCGCACCGTCACGGCGTCACTGGCAGCACGCCGCGACTTCACCATCGAGGAGATCGACGACCTGCGCCTGGCCGTCGACGAGGCCAGTTCGCTGCTGTTGCTCCACGCCCCCGACGGCAGCCAGCTCACCGCGGTTTTCGGCGGCTCTCCGGACAACTTGACGGTCGTGGTGAGCGCCCCGGCAGCCGGCGAGAATCCCGAGATCGACCAGACGAGCTTTGCCTGGATGGTGCTGTCCGCACTGGCCGATACCGTCGGCACGGCTGTCTCGGATGGACAACTCGTGGTCAGCGTGGCCAAGGCACGGGGCGCTCGGACGCAATGAGCGAACGAAGCCGACCCGACCGGGATCGGACCCACCAACTGTTCGAGCAGCTCAGCATCGCCGAAGTCGGCAGCGCGCAACACCGGGCGATCCGCGACGAGCTGGTCGAGGTCCACCTTCCGCTGGTCCGCTACCTTGCCCGCCGATTCGCCGGACGCGGAGAACCGTCCGATGATCTGGTGCAGATCGGGACCATCGGACTCTTGCAGGCCATCGACCGGTTCGAGATCGACCGAGGTCTGGAGTTCTCGACGTTCGCGACACCCAACATCGCCGGCGAAATCAAGCGCCATTTCCGAGACCGGGGCTGGATGGTCCGGGTTCCCCGCCGGCTGCAGGAATTGCAGAGCGAGTTGGCCGGCGGCGTCAGCGACCTGTCCCAGCTGCTCGGCCGCTCACCCACGGTCGCCGAACTGGCCAAGCATCTGCGGCTGTCCGAAGAGGAAATCCTGGAGGGAACCGAATCGGCACAGGCGTATTCGGCAATTCCGATCGACGTCCCGAGTGCGGCCACCGGCATGACAATCGCCGATACGTTGGTCGACGCCGATGACGCGCTCGATCACGTGGAGCTGCGCCACGCGTTACGTCCCGTACTGGCCACCCTCGGCGCCCGGGAACGTACGGCGTTGGTCCTGAGGTTCGTGGACAACAAGACCCAGAGCGAGATCGCCGCGGTCCTCGGAGTGTCACAGGTCCACGTGTCGCGGCTGCTGGCCAAGACGCTGATCGAACTGCGGGACAAGCTTCCCGACGTGCACGTCGGGAACTAGCCGATCACAACACCCGGTCAAGCCCCTCGCGGGCCGAGCGGGTGAACACCAGCACGAGCACCGCGACCGCGCTAGCCATGATGGGAGCCGCGACGAGGATCCGACCAGCCTGAAAGCCGAGCGAGTAGGTCACCGGAAGACAGATCAGCTCGACCAGGACGATCGGCGATCGCGAACTCGGATGCAGCCGGATCAGCCCGCGGGCGCAGATCGCCAGCACCGCTGCGCCCAACAGGGCGAACCCTATGATCGCCAAGGCACCCCAGAGCCAAGTGGTGGTGTGCACGACGGCGAGAACGGCGAGGACGGCCGCGGTGACGACCAGCGCTGCAGCCTGCGCGGTTACGATCGCGGCGGCCGCCCGAACGGTCCGAGGAACGATCGGCGCGGACTGCTCAGCGGTGTCTGCCACCCCAGCAGGGTATGTCAGGGCCGGTCACCGACCGGCACCACAGTTACCGCCGCGGCGTTACTGCCACGTACAGTCCAAGAGTGCGTGTCCTCGTCGTCTCCAACCCGCTTGCCACCGCCACCACGGCAAGCCAACGGGATGTGCTGGTGCACGCCCTCGCGTCCGACGCCAAGCTCGAGATCGAGGAGACAGCCAACCGCGGGCATGCCGCCGCACTGGCCTGCCGGGCGATGCGCGACGGGGTGGATGTCGTCGTCGCGCTCGGTGGCGACGGCACCGTCAACGAGGTGGTCAACGGGCTGCTGACCGACGGAGTACACGACCGGGTGCCGGCGCTCGGGATCGTGCCGGCCGGCTCGACCAACGTGTTCGCGCGGGCGCTCGGGCTGCCCAACGATCCGGTGGAGGCGACCTCGACCCTGATCGGTGCGTTGGCCGAGGATCGTCGTCGCGAGATAGGACTTGGCCAGGCCGACGAACGGTGGTTCGTCTTCGCCGCCGGCCTCGGTTACGACGCCGCGGTCGTCGGCGCCGTGGAATCTCAGCGTCGCAGAGGCCGTAGGTCCACCCACTCGCTCTACGTGCGCACCGCGATCCGCCAGTTCTTTGGTCAGGATCGCCGGCATCCGGCGATCACGCTCACGGCGCCCGACGGCACCGAGATCGATGACCTCTACATGGCGCTGATCACGAACTGCGACCCGTGGACGTTCCTGGGCAACCGCGCGGTCTCGCCGACCCCGAACGCCTCCTTCGAGACCGGGCTCGACGTCTATGGCCGAACCAGGATGGGCACGGTAGGAGTCCTGTGGTCAGCAAGCCGCATGGCGCACCGCGCCGACGACGCCGGGCCTCGCTGGCGAGACCGCCGGACGAGCCGGCAGAGCACGCCAGAGGATGCCGTGACCGTGCCGGGACGCAGGCCGAAGGCTGTGAAGAGCAAGTCGTTCGGCGCGCGGACCGAACACGATCTCACCGAGTTCGTCCTGACCGCTTCCCGGCCGCTGCCGTTCCAGGTCGACGGCGATGCGCTCGGCGAGCGGGCGTCCGTACGATTCCGAGGCGTGCCCCGTGCGCTCCGCGTGTGCATTTAGCCGCTTCACTTAACGCTCCGCACATACGATATCGGGCGTAATCGGACGCGAGATGTTGTTTTTCCTGTGCCGCCCCTGTGTAATAGCGAATCGATACAGATAACCGTTCACAAGCCTTGCCCTGTCGCGGACACTGGGCAAGTCTGTACCCCGGCGACGACGACGGAGTGGCCCATAGGCATCTGACGCAGCGATATGGCCGAGTTGGCTGTGACGGCGGCGTCAGGTCACGACAAGACCTTGCCCTCCGGGGTAGCTCGTGAAAGAATTCACAAGCGCTGCTGGGTAAAAAAGACCAACCCGCAGTAGTCAAGCAAGTGAGGAGAACAACCCCATGGACTGGCGTCACCGCGCGGTATGCCGCGACGAGGACCCGGAACTTTTCTTTCCGATCGGCAACACCGGTCCGGCATTGATGCAGATCGAGGAGGCGAAGGCCGTGTGCCGTCGTTGTCCGGTCATGTCCGAGTGTCTGGCCTGGGCGCTGGAAAGCGGCCAGGATGCTGGCGTCTGGGGCGGACTCAGTGAGGACGAGCGTCGCGCGCTCAAGCGTCGCAACGCCCGTGCCCGCGCACGTATGGCCTGAGTTCGCACAGTTGCCAGGACAGCCTCCGAAGAACCGGTAAGCCCTGACCTCACGTCCGGCCTTGGTGTGTACGTGCACCGAGGCCGGACGTAGTCGTGTCCGGAGCATCACGAAGTCGTGTCCGGAAGCATCCGCGCCGGTCCGAGCTACCCTGCGCTACCCACGTCCTGCGCTGCTAGGCCAACGAGCCGCGGTCGCGGCGAGCCAGCGGCACCTGCACCACCGCCGCGGTGCCCGTTGCTCCGTCGATGCGGGCAGCGAGCTCGAGCGTACCGACCAGTTCGGCATCCACCAGGGTTCGGACGATCTGCAGTCCCAGCCGATCCGTCGCCTCCATCGAGAAGTTCGCCGGCAGCCCGGCCCCGTCGTCGGCGATCGTCACCGAGAGGGTCCCGCGGGACCGCTCTCCGCTGACCGTGACCGTGCCCTCGGCGTTGCCGGGAAAGCCGTGTTCCACCGCGTTGCCGACGAGTTCGGTGAGCACCATGACCAGGGGCGTCGCCACCTCGGCGGCAAGTTCGCCGAACGAACCGACCCGCTTGACCTGGACCCGACCCGCCGTGCCACTGACTTCGCCGAGCATGTCCAGCAGCCGATCGACGACCTCGTTGAAGTCGACCTCCTCGTCGATCGCCTCGGACAACGTCTCGTGTACCAACGCGATCGACGACACCCGCCTCATGGACTCCTCCAGCGCTGCCTTGGCGTCGGCGCTGCCCACCCGGCGCGATTGCAGTCGCAGCAGTGCGGCGACGGTTTGCAGGTTGTTCTTCACCCGGTGATGGATCTCGCGGATGGTGGCGTCCTTGGACATGATCTGCCGGTCCCGGCGGCGCAGTTCCGTGACGTCCTGCAGGAGCACCAGCGCGCCGAGCGATTCCGCGCGGGGATAGAGCGGAATGGCCCGGAACTGCACCGTGGCTCCCCCGCCGTCGACCTCCCGGCTGCTCGGGTGCACGCCGTGCAGCGCGTCGTTGAGCATGTCCTCCAGGTCGGCGGCGTCGAAGGGGTCGCGGGCCAACTCCGAGATGGCAGCGCCAAACGGTTCGCCGAGCAGGTTGCCGTTGAAGCCCAGCCGACGAAACGCCGACGATGCGTTGGGGCTGGCGTAGAGCACCACCCCGGACGGGTCGATCCGGACCAGGCCGTCACCCACCCGCGGTCCCGAGCCTTCCTCGCGCTCGGCGGCCGGCGCCGGAAAACGGCCGTTGGCGACCATCGAGGCAAGGTCGGCCGCGCTCTGCAGGTACGCCAACTCCAGTTGGCTGGGACTACGCATGCTCGTCAGATTGCTGTCGCGGCCCAGCACGGCCACTGTGCGGTCACCGAAGCGAATCGGGATCGCCTCGCGACGGATGGGTGTGTCGCCCTCCCAGTCCGGGTCGGACTCCCGAAAGATTCGTGACTCTTCCATCGCCACCCGCAGGGCGGCGGCTCGAACGCCGTCCAACCGCTCGCCGACCCGATCATGCAGGTACGCCGTCGGACCGGTCGTAGGCCGGCACTGCGCCGCGCACAGAAAGTCACCGGCCTCGGTAGGCACCCACAGCAACAGGTCCGCGAAGGACATGTCTGACAGCAGCTGCCATTCGGCCACCAACTGCTGCAGGTGGCCGGTCTCGTCACTGTCGAGGTGGGTGTGCCTCGCCAGGAGCTCTGACAGTGCTGACATGGTTGAGCAAGCGTCCCACACCGTCTGCCGGCATCAACGAGAACCGATCAGCGCGCCGCGTCGACGGCCTCCCGAACGGTCCGGTGCGCGGCCGCGGTCGCCCGGGCCTGCGCCGGGTCGAGGTCGGTCAGCAGATGCACGATCGCAGCCCGGGCATTCCAGTCGCAGCGCTCCAGCGCAGACCTGGCCTGCCCGAGCTCGGTGCCGGTGCTGGCCGCCACGACGCCGCTGATCCGATCGCGCAGCTTGTCGTTGGCCGCCACCACGTCAACCATGTAGTGCTCGTGCACGCGGCCCACCCGAACCATGGCAGTCGTGGTGAGTGCGTTGAGGACGAGTTTCTGCGCGGTACCCGCAGCCAGCCTGGTGGAGCCGGAAACCACCTCCTCGCCGACCGGGACCTCGATGACGACATCGGCCAGAGCGGCCAACGGCGATCCCGGCACCGTCGTGACCGACACGATCCGTGCGCCGGCGCTTCGTGCCGTTTCCGCAGCGCACAACGTGTAGGGCGTCCGGCCGCTGGCAGCTACCGCAACGAGCACGTCACCCTGGCCGACCTTCAGTGCAGCCACGTCCTGGCGGCCCAGGTCAGCCTCGTCCTCGGCCGCGTCCGACCCGACCAGTTGATCGGCGCCGCCCCCGGCCACCCGCGCCAGGATCCGGGCCGGATCGATGCCATAGGTGCCAGGTACCTCCGCAGCTTCCATCACCGCGAGACGGCCGGACGTGCCGGCGCCCAGGAGGATCAGCCGGCCACCGGCCAGATACGCCTGCGCGATGAGGTCGGCGGCCGCCGCGATCTCGGTCTGCGCGCCGGCCACCACCGCCGCGACGTGGGCCTGCCCAGAGATCACCGCGCCGACCACGTCGCTGGTGCTCAGCAGGTCCAGCGCCGGCACGATGGGCGCCGCGGCTGCCTCGTCCGGGGTCACCAAGTCTCGGTGACCTTGCTCAGGCCGCGCGGGGCGTCGGGGTTTCCACCGCGCTGCAAAGCCAACTGCAGGGCGAGTTGCTGCAGCGGCAGGATCTCCAGGATCGGGTACAGCTGCTCGACAATCCCCTCGGTGTTGACCGGCAGTGAGCCGGCTTGCTGCGGACCCACCAGGAGCAGGTCGGCATGCCGTTGCCTGAGCCGCTCGATGACCGGCTCCATCGCGGCGCCGCCCCGGCCGGGGGTCTGAACCGCGATCACCGGCAGGTCGGCGTCGACCATCGCCATCGGGCCGTGCAACAGATCTGCACCCGAGAAGGCCTGCGCACCGAGATAGCTGGTCTCCATCAGCTTCAGCGCTGCCTCGCGCGCAGTGGGGTAGGAGTAGCCCCGCGCGGTCGTGAGGATCCGGTCGGCGAACCGGTAACGACCAGCCGCAGCCTGCACGACCTCTTCTGCGGCAAGGGTTTTCTCTGCCGCAGCCGCCAGCGGTTGCGCCGCGTCGACGGCCTCGACACCGCTGCGCATCCCGTCGATCAGCAGATACAGCGCAAGCAGTTCGGCAGTGTAGGTCTTGGTAGCGGCAACGGCGCGTTCCACTCCGGCCCGGACGTCGACGGCGAACTCGGCCGCTTCAGCCAGCGCCGAACCGGGGTTGTTCGTCACGGCCACGGTGACCGCCGAACAGGCACGGGCTGCCGCCAGCGAGTCGATCAAGTCGGGTGAGCCGCCGGACTGGCTCACCGCGATGAACAGCACGTCGGACAGATCCGGACGTGAGCCGTACACGGTCATCGCCGACGGTGACACCAGGCCGGCCGGCAGGCCCAGGCCGACTTCGATCAGGTACTTGGCATACAGCGCGGCATGGTCGGACGTGCCGCGCGCCGCGAGCAGGACGAATCGCGGTTTGCGCGCGGCCAGTTCAGCCGAGATCCGGCCGATCTCGACCGCGCCGTCATCGAGCAGTCGCTGCAGCATCTGAGGCTGCTCGGCAATCTCGCTGGTCATCAGCTGACCGGGCCGCGCGGGCTCTTCAGGTATGTCGTTCAAGGTTGCTCCCACTCGGTGTGCTGCTGATCCTCTGCCTGCGGGCCCAGAGTATTCAGGATATTCGGCGCGGTCGGCCGGTCGGCATCCAAGGCTCATCCTGCCCAATTGGACTAGACAAATCGAAGCGTGGACGACTGATGCCGCCGTGTCAATGGTATAGACCATTTGATATCGAGGTGAGATAGTTACGCTGAGCGGCAAGGAGGGCCAACGTGGTCGAGATGCAGCGGCGTGAGCCGAAGTATTACCTGGTCAAGCGGCATCTGCTCGACCTTATCGCCGAATTGGCTCCCGGCGAGCCGGTCCCCACCGAGCGAGAACTTGCCGATCTTGTCGCCACGTCTCGGACCACTGTTCGCCAGGCCCTGAGCGAACTTGTCATCGAGGGGCGCCTGGTACGCCGGCAGGGATCGGGCACCTACGTCGCCGAACCCAAGCTGGCGTGGCCGCTGCAGATGTCCAGCTTCACCGAGCAAGCCGCCTCGTCCGGACTCAAGGTCGACACCACGCTGCTGTCGGCCGAGCGAATCCCGGCCACCGAGGAGATCGCCGAACTGCTGAAGATCAAGCTCGGCGCGCCTGTTCATCGCATCGAGCGACTGCGCGAGGTGAACGGTGCCCCGATGGCCCTCGAGCAATCTCACCTGTCTGCACGGCGATTCCCCGGGCTTGCCAAGGCACTGCGGCAGACCGGATCGCTTTACCAGGTGCTCGCCGAGACCTGGAACGTTCGGGTCGTCCGCGCCACCGAGACGATCGAAACCGGTCCGGCCTCCCCGCGCGAGTCGGAGCTGCTGGCCACCGATACCGGTTCGCCGCTGCTGATCCTGAGTCGGCATTCCTTCGACGCCGAGTCCAAACCAGTCGAGTGGGTTCGAAGCTGGTACCGGGGCGACCGGTACACGTTCGTTGCGAGGTTGAAGCTGGAGGATTAGTTCGACCGCGGACTGATTCCGCGTGGCGAACAGCCGCGAAACACCAATAGGACTAAATTCCGACCCGTTCCGAACTAGGAGGTCGTGATGGGAACTCCGTCCAGACAGCGGTTGTCCGCGTCCACGATGGTCTCCGCCGGGGTGTTGCTGGCGATTCCATTGGTTGCACTGCTCGCTGTGCCGCTGTACGCCAAACGAGGGCCAGAACTGTGGGGATTCCCCTTCTTCTATTGGTATCAACTGCTCTGGGTACTGCTCTGCGCGGTGTTCACCAGCTCGGCGCATTGGCTGATCCGCCGTGACCGCCGGGGCGGTGCCCGATGACCGGCCTCACCCTGGCTGCCAGCACCGAGTTGGCTGCAGGGACCAAAGTGGACGGTGTCGCACTCACCATCGTCATCGTGCTCTTCGCACTGGTCACGATCGGCGGCTTCCTGGCCGCCCGATGGCGTCGGCCGGCCTCGATGCTTTCCCTGGACGAATGGGGCCTGGGCGGACGCAGCTTCGGGACGGTGATCACCTGGTTCCTACTCGGCGGCGACCTCTACACCGCGTACACCTTCATCGCCGTACCGGCCGCGATGTACAGCCTGGGTGCGGTGAGCGGTTACTTCGCGGTGGCATACACCGTGCTGGTCTACCCGATCATCTTCGTCTTCATGCCGAGGATGTGGTCGGTGGCGCATCGCAAGGGATACGTGACCCCGGCCGACTTCGTCCGTGGCCGTTACGATTCACGCGCGCTCTCACTGGCAGTCGCCTTCACCGGCATCATCGCGACGATGCCCTACATCGCACTGCAGCTGGTGGGCATTCAGGCGGTCGTGGACACCCTCGGCCTGGGCGGCGGCAGCAACAAGTTCCTGCAGGACCTGCCGTTGTTCATCGCATTCGCGGTGTTGGCTGCCTACACGTATTCCTCCGGCCTGCGGGCTCCGGCGCTGATCGCATTCATCAAGGACTCGCTGGTCTACCTGGTCATCATCGTGGCGATCGTCTACGTCGGCGCCAAGATCGGTTTCGGACCGATGTTCCACGCTGCCGAAACGAAGATGAACTCGCCGAAGCCGAAGGCGGCAGGTGCGCAGTTCATTCCGGTCAAGGCGAGCTACCTCGCGTACGCCACCTTGGCACTGGGTTCTGCGATGGCTTTGTTCATGTACCCGCACTCGATGACGGCGGTGTTGTCTGGTAAGTCGCGGGACGTGATCCGCAAGAATGCCTCGATTCTGCCGGCCTATTCTCTGATGCTCGGCCTGTTGGCATTGCTCGGCTACGCAGCCATCAAGCGGGGTACCAGCGTCATCGGATCGGACGGCAAGGTCAACCCTCAGTTGGCCGTACCGCATCTGTTCCACGACATCTTCCCGAGCTGGTTCGCCGGCGTAGCACTGGCAGCCATTGCCATCGGGGCTCTGGTGCCCGCCGCGATCATGTCCATAGCCGCGGCGAATCTGTTCACCCGCAACGTCTACAAGGCATTCCTGGTGCCGGAGGCCACCCATCGTCAGGAGGCGAAGGTTGCCAAGATCACCTCGCTGGTGGTCAAGTTCGGCGCGCTGCTCTTCGTCTTGGGACTGGACAAGCAGAACGCGATCAACATGCAGCTGTTGGGCGGCGTGTGGATTCTGCAAACGTTCGTCGCGATCGTGGCTGGTCTGTACACCAGATGGTTGCACCGCTGGGCATTGTTGGCCGGTTGGGCAGTCGGGATGATCTACGGCACCCTCGCCGCGTACCACCAGCATTCGGCTGCCACGGCACACTTCGGTGGCTCGCTGGCGACGTTCCCGTTCACCCACACCAAGGTCTACATCGCTGCCTCGGCGCTGGTGCTGAACATCGTCGTCGCGGTGGTGCTCACTGTGGTGCTGCGCGCGGCAAAGGTGCCCGACGGGACGGATGACATCATCGACGAAGACTTCTACTCCGATTCCGAAATCGGGTTGATCGAGGCAGGTATTACCCCAGAGGAGCAGGGCGCTCCGCCAAGGGTCGCCTGAGTGCCCTGAGCGGGCACGGCGCCTGCAAAAGAACACGAGCAAAACGCAAACGGCGGGCCAGATCATGATGATCTGGCCCGCCGGCTACGTAGCTGATCTGCCGCGCTACTCCGCGCGGTATTCGAGATGAGTCGTCTCGATGACGACCTCGGTCAACCGGACGCGGATCCGGGACTTCAGACTGTCCGGCGCGACGTCGCCGCCGCACGAACGTGCCACCAGCGACTTGACGTCCTGCTCGAGGCCGAACTGCTGCAAACACGGCGCGCAGTCGTCCAGGTGGGTCCGGATGCGCTGGCGAACCTCAGGATCTGATTCGTCGTCGAGGTACAGGTAAACGTCTGCAAGTACTTCGTCGCAGTCCATGCCACCGGGTCCGAAGCCGGTCATGACTTTTCTCCTTCGCCGGTGCCGGCCGTCGATGCGGCGGTACTCGTCGATGCTGCGGTGCTGGCGGTCCTTGCGGCGCTCACCAGTCCTCGATCCTTTGCATAGTCGGCCAGCAGCACCTGCAACTGCTTACGCCCGCGGTGTAGCCGCGACATAACGGTCCCGATCGGCGTATCCATGATCTCGGCGATCTCTTTGTACGCAAATCCCTCGACGTCGGCCAGATAGACCGCAAGTCGGAACTCCTCAGGCAAGGACTGCAGGGCATCCTTTACGTCGGAATCCGGCAGGTGATCGAGCGCGTCCATCTCGGCTGACCGCAATCCGGTCGAGGTGTGCGACTCGGCCGCGTGCAGCTGCCAGTCCTCGATGTTCTCTGAGCTGGATTTCTGCGGCTCACGCTGCTTCTTGCGGTAGGTGTTGATGAAGCTGTTGGTCAGGATCCGGTACAGCCACGCCTTGAGGTTGGTGCCCTCGGAGAACTGGTGGAACGCGGCAAACGCCTTGACGTAGGTTTCCTGAACCAGGTCCTCGGCGTCGGCAGGATTGCGGGTCATTCGCATCGCGGCGGCGTAGAGCTGGTCGACAAACGGCAGCGCGTCCCGCTCGAAGCGAGCTCGGCGTTCCTCGACGGTCTCTTCAGCCACCGCACTCCCCTTCAGCTCGCCCGAGCGGACTGTTCCGCCGGCTAGCTGCGAGTTTACGGGTGCGACAAACCGCGGCGCTCGGGGCATCGTTGCCCTGGCACGGACCGGACGATCGAGGACTAGCACAGTTGACTCCAAACACGCCGCGAAATTGTGCGTTCGCAGTGCAGAACGCCTGTGCAGGCGCGATCCATTCCCGGTTCAGACCAGCTGACGGCCACCGCGCGGCCCGTCCGGCACGTCAACCGGGGACCATTCGTCGCCACCGCCGCCTCCGGAACACCACGGGCACCAAGGCTGCAGACGGCGGTGGGCCGAGTGCGACAGCACCAGGTAGATCATGGTGGCTTGAACCACGGCCCAGACATAGCGACCGCCACCAGGCAACGTCAGGAACCAGTTCGACCCCAGCAGGACGACCAGGTAGGGGATCAGAATCCGCGGGTTGCTCATAGCGTGCGTGAGCAGGAACCGGCGCCGATATCGACCGGCCTGCTCAGCTGCGTTCAGCGGGATCGCTGCGGCGCAAGAAGTACAGAGCCGACGGTCGTGCTGGCGCATCATGCCCCAGGTCGTCAGCACGAACACGAACAGCGTCAGGGTCGCCAACAGCGAAAGCGGCGTGGGCGCGGACGTCCGCAATCCGAGGCCTATCGATGCCGCGATGGACGCGACCAGCAGAGGGGCGGACCAATGGCCCCACAAATCCAATAACCGCGTTGACGCACGCGGCATCCCGAAGCTCTCAGTCATCTGAGTTTGTTCCCCCGCGAAACTAGTTCGAAGACTGGCTCCTTGAGCATGCTCGCTATCGACGTCAAGATCAACTGAATGCCCTTATTACACAAGGAATTAACGGATTTACTGTCGCATTACTGCCGACCGCGACGGCACGATCACACAGCGCTACTGAATCACGGACGACTGGGCAGTTCGGCGCCCCGCACCGGTCGCCGAACTGCGCCGATCAGGGTTCGCCCGACGATGACGCCAAGGCTCGCCCACACCAGAAACGCCCCGACCACCTCTGGTTTGGCAAGGCCCCAGGTGTGCGCGAAGTCCCATGGCAGGCCGCCGTTCCAGCGCGTGTAGACCCAGAACAGCAGCAAGCCGCCGCCGAGGTTGTACACGGTGGCCCATCGGATGCTGAGCAGGTATGCAGCCGCAACCGCCCACGCGGTGTATTGCGCGCCGAAGGCGGGCGTCAGGAACAGGAAGCCGAGCAGCGCCAGTGCGACGGCCTGCGCTTCGTCGAGCCGGTTGGCCCAATAGAGACCGGCGGGCGCCAGCATGCACAGCAGGACGATCGGAAACCGGCCGGAGCCGGCGAGGTAGCTCGACCAGAACGGGTCGCCGAACCAGTGACCAAGCTGGCTCAGGCCCCATTGGCTGGGTCCGCTGCCGGCGTATTCGAGCACGTTGCGTTTCAGCCCGGCCGGCTGGCCGATGACCGCTGGAAGCCAGATCACTGCCATCGTGACCGCGCCGCCGACGGCAAATCTGGCCAGCGCCGCCGGGCCTCGGCGCCACGCTGCCAACGCCAGCACCGCCAACACGACGACCGGGACGATCTTGATGCTCAGGGCCAGCGCGATGCTGATGCCGGCCAGCGCCGCGAGCTCGCGTTCTGCGAGTAGGTAGAGCCCGAGCAGGACGAAGAAAACGAAGATCGGGTCGGTGTTGCCGTGAAAGCCGGAGATGATGAACAGGATCGGGCTCGCCGCCACCGCAGAGCCGGCGAAGGCGGCCTGATCCAGCGTCCGCCGGGCCCTGACCAGCTCGAAGACCAGCAACGCGCTGCCGACATCTGCCAGGCTGGCCAGCGCGCGGATCGAGAAGTTGATGCTGACGCCGTGGCCCGCGCCGAAGTGGACCAGTTCGAGCAGGTAGCCGATGCCCGGCGGATGGTTGTAGAACGACCGGTCGAAATGCACCGCGTAGACCCCGACAGGTCCATGCGCGTGGACCGCGGCGACGAAGTCCGCCCAGTGCCAGAAGTCCCGGGTGCCGAACGTGGTGGCCGCCATGACGAGCTTCAACGCCAGCGCAACGAGGGCGACCAACAGCACCAGGCGGCGGCGCCGTGCGATCTGGTCGGGCCCCAATCTGGTGCCGAACCTGGCCAGGTCTGCCCTGATACGGGTCGTCATCGAGCCGGTCTCACGGCACCGTTCTCACACAGTCGGCGTGTCGTGGGTGACCGAGCCGACGTGATGCGGCCGGAGCCGGGCGACGAACTGGTAGCCGAAGACCGTCGGGCGCAGCTGGACCAGACGGCGGTCCACGGTGCGCGCGGTACGGGACTTCCAGGTGTCATCGCGGGTTAGCACGTCCAGCGGCAGGCCGGTGTAGCGCAGGTCTTGTACGTCGAGACCGGCCGCGTGCAGGGTACGTCGCAGGCTGGCTCGGGTGAAGAAGCGCAGATGGGTCTGGTCCAGGATGCCGCGCCGGTCATAGTCGAACGTCCCGGTCGCAGCCCGCCCGCGGGAGTACCAATGCCCGAAGTTGGGCGTCGAGATGATGATCTGGCCGCCCGGTGCCAGTACGTCGGCCATCTGTCTCAATAGCCGCGCAGGATCGCGAACGTGCTCGATGACGTCGGCGGCCACCACGACGTCGAAGTCGTCGCCGGCCGCAGCGGGAACGCCCACCTCGAGATCACCTGGTACGAATCGGTCGAGGCGGTCCCGCACGCCGGGGATCTCGATGCTGTCCACGCCGACCACTTCGTGGCCGAGTTCGCGGATCCGTTCGGACAACCGGCCACCGGAACAGCCCAGGTCGAGTACCCGGCCCGCGGGCAGGTCGGACATCATGGCCGTGATGACGGTGTGCGAGGTTCCCTCGCCTTCCTTGAGGTCGTACTCGTCATTGACAGGCACCCACTTGTGAGTGCCGATGCCGACCTTCGTGAGCCGGTACTGCACGACGTCGCGCAGTACGTCCCGGGCGTATTTCACGCCGTCGACGTAACAGATCTCGTCGCCGTAATACGTCGGGATCGGTATCTCGACGATGCGCTTTCCGGCGTCGAGCAGCTGCACGATGATCTGGGTGTCGAAGTCGAAGCCGTCGGTGTTGGACTGGATCGGCAACTCCGCAAGCGCCGCGACCCGGTAAGCGCGGTAGCCGCTGTGGAATTCGGTCAGCGACGAGTTCAGCAGCCGGTTCTCGATTGCGGTGAGGATCCGATTGCCGACGTACTTGTACAGCGGCATACCTCCTCGGCGCGCCGAACCGGGCACCATCATTCGGGACCCGAAGACGGCGTCTGCCTCGCCACGCTCGAGCGGTCCGACCATGTCGGGCAGCGACTCCGGGGCGTACTGGCCGTCGGCATGCAGCAGCACCACGATGTCCAGGCCGCGCTCAGCGGCGAGCTGATAGCCGGCCTTCTGATTGCCGCCGTAGCCGAGGTTGCTGATGTGCCGCAACACCGTGGTGGGAACCCTGTCGTTGACATTGGCCCACTCGACTGCGGCGCCGACCGTGCTGTCGTCGCTGGCGTCGTCGCAGATCAGGATCTCAGAGATCCTCGGGCGAAAGTCGTGTGGAATCCGATCCAGCGTTGCCTGCAGTGTCGATTCCGCGTTGTACGCGACTACCAGAATGCCGATTCGCGACTCGGCCGACTGCGGCGAGCCCGCAGTGTCGTCGGCCCGCTGCGCAACCTCTACCATGCCCGCAACGGTAACAGTCGGGCCTGTTGCGACCCGAAATCTCAAAGCGTGGCTGGTGGCTTGCCGGGCCTGAGCTCATCCAGGGATGACGCTGTGTTCGGTTGTGCTGCCGGCTCGTGCTGCCGGCTCGCGCTGTCGGAATGGCAGGATCGGTGTCCATGAGTGGCGGCACACCGGCCACCGTCGCGTTGGATCGCGCGAAGGTGAGCTACCTCCTGCACCCGTATCAGCACGATTCCCGCGCCGACTCCTACGGTGACGAAGCGGCGGCGGCACTCGGCGTCGACCCGCGGCGGATCTTCAAGACCTTGGTCGCGTCGGTGGACGGCTCGCTGGTGTGCGCAGTGGTTCCGGTAGCTGCCCGCCTGAGCCTCAAGGCGTTGGCTGCCGCCGCCAATGGAAAGAGGGCTGAGATGGCCGACCCTGGAAAGGCACAACGAGCAACCGGCTATGTGCTCGGCGGCATCAGTCCGCTGGGCCACAAGACATCCATTCGGGTCGTGCTGGACTCCTCCGCCATCGATTTCGAAACCGTGTTCGTCTCGGCAGGCAAGCGCGGCCTGCAGCTGGAACTCGCACCAGCTGACCTGCTGGCGCTGACCCACGGATCGTGTGTGCCGATCGCTACCTGGTGAAGTCCTCTTCGCGGTACTCCCCCGCTGCTCACCGCTCACCGCGGTCGGCTGCCTCGGCAACCGCGGGATGTTCGATCAGCACGCTCGGTCAGTTCAGGGCAGCCAGCCAATCCGCTACCAGGACGCCAACCTGGCCTGCCTCCCGCTTGAGCGAATGGTCACCGGCGACCGTACGGACCTCGCGGCCGCGCCTGGCAGGCGGCATTCCGAAGGGGTCCTTGTCACCTTGCACGACAAGCACCGGCACCGGAACCGCATCGAGTTCGGTCAGCCTTGACTTCTCCGGCTTGCCCGGCGGATGCACCGGAAAGGCCAGCGCAACGACGGCGGCCGCAGCGGGTTCCAGCGCGGGGTCCGTGGCCGCGCGGCAGGCGACTCGGGCGCCAGAGGACCTCCCGGCGTAGATGAATTCGAGATCGGCCACGGCCTTGCGCCGGCCGAGGTTGGTGATGACGGCCGACCAGGCTGCGTCCAGACTGGCCGCGATGGGGGGCGCCTTCTTGCCCGCGACCCGATAGGGCTGGGTAACCCGTGCCACCGAGATGCCGACACCAAGGCAGTGCTCGCGAACGGCGAGCAGATCCGGCGCGTCGACCGAGCCGCCTGCGCCGTGCCCGATCACCAGCAATCTGCCGGTGTTTCGCTTGCCCGTTGCCTGCGTGCTAGTGCCTGCTGCGAGATCGAGGTCGACACAAGCGGGACCACTCGGGGTGGCGATCACCAGCCGCCTCATGACGGCAGGCCCGGCATCAGGAAAGGTCCTGCGGTTGAACCTGAGACATCGAGGACACCGGATCGATCAGCTGTGGTCCGTTGTTCTTGACGCTGTTGACCTCGCTGGAAACGACGTAGGGCTCCAGATGCGGTTCGGGCATCTCGTCGAGCAGCCGCCGCGCGACGAGCGGGTCGTCGGCCGAGCAGTCCAGCCAAGCCGCGCGCATCGCAGCCGGGACGATCACGGGGCTGCGGTCATGGATGTCGCCGACCAGATCCGTGGCCTGCTGGGTGATGACCGTGCACGTCCACAACCAGTGCCCTGGATCGTCCTCGGGCAGCGACTTGTCGCGCCACACCTCGTACAAGCCGGCGAAGGCCAACAGTTCGCCGTCATCGGCGTGCAAGAAGTACGGGACCTTGCCACTCGCGGTGTTCTGCCACTCGAAGTACCCGCCGGCCGGCAGCAGACAACGACGACGGGCTGCGGCACTCTTGAACGCCGGCTTCTCGGTCACCGTCTCGTGCCGGGCGTTGATCAGCCGCGCACCGATCTTGCGGTCCTTGGCCCAGCTCGGCACCAGACCCCACCGAACGGTGCGAAGTTGGCGCCGGTGCGTTGACGCATTGCCCTTTTCGGCCGGAGCTGGCTTGTCCGCACCGCGTGGCAGGCGCTGGACGATGGCACGTACCGGGTCGGTGGGCGCGATGTTCCACGAAGGGGGTACGTCCTCGTCGAGCACTTCCTCGACGTCGAACTCGTCGATGAGGTCTTCACTGGCTGCCGAGTTGACGTAGCGACCGCACACACTCTGATTGTGCCGTACGCCGCCGACAGGTCGCTGCGTTCGGGAGATGCCGAGCTGTGATCGACCGGCTATGGGAGGGGCTGGACCGTACCGGCAGACTGTGACCATGCCGTCGGAGGCGCCCAACCGCGGAGTTGGGCAACCACACCAGCCCGGAGTAGCTGCCGGGTTGGAGACGTCTGCTGCCTGGCCGGCACCCACCGCGAACGGCCCGGTGACTGCCAAGGTGTCGCTGCCCGGCTCGAAATCCTTGACCAACCGCGCGCTGATCCTCGCCGCGCTGTCGGAGAGCCCGAGCCGGATCAGCGCGCCGCTGCAGGCGCGTGACACGAAGCTGATGATCGCGGCTCTTTCGGACCTCGGCGTGACGATCCAGCCTGACGGTGCCGATCTGATGGTTCGTCCTGGACGGCTGCTCGGTGCGTCCGTCGACTGCGGGCTCGCCGGCACCGTCATGCGCTTCGTGCCGCCCGTCGCTGCTCTTGCGTCCGGCGACAGCCTCTTCGACGGCGACCCGCACGCACGTACCAGGCCGATGGGTGCGTTGATCGACGCGCTACGCCAGTGCGGCGTGCACATCACAGATGACGGGACGGGGACGCTCCCGTTCCGGGTGCACGGACGCGGGGCGGTGCGCGGGGGTGCGGTGGAGCTGGACGCATCCGCGTCGTCACAATTCGTGTCGGCATTGCTGTTGGCTGGCGCCCGGTTCGATGTCGGCGTCGACATTCGCCACATCGGCAAACCGGTCCCGTCGCTGCCCCATATCGACATGACCGTCGCTGGCTTGCGGGCAGCAGGCGTCGATGTCGATGACAGCACCGCCGACCGCTGGGTGGTCAAGCCCGGCACCATTCATGCACCGGATCAACTCGTCGAACCCGATCTGTCCAACGCCGCGCCGTTCCTGGCCGCCGCGCTGGTCACGGGTGGGTCGGTCACAGTGCCGTACTGGCCCGAGCAGACCACTCAACCGGGCGCTGCATTGGCAGAGCTGCTGGCCCAGATGGGAGCCGAGATCAGCAGAGGCCCTGCGGGGTTGAGCGTGACCGGCGCCGGCGGCATCGGCCCACTGATCGCCGACCTGCACGAGGTCGGCGAGCTGACGCCGGTGCTAGCCGCGTTGTGCGCGCTGTCCGACGGCGAATCCCAGCTCACCGGCATCGCGCATCTGCGTGGCCACGAGACGGACCGACTTGCCGCGATCCAGGCGGAATTGACCGCGCTGGGCGGTGATGTGTCGCAGTTGGACGATGGTCTGGCGATCCGTCCGGCGCCGTTGGGTGCTGGGTTGTGGCACGCCTACGCCGATCATCGGATGGCACAGGCCGGCGCCGTGATCGGGTTGGCGGTGCCCGGCGTCGAAGTCGATGACATCGCCTCGACCACGAAGACCATGGCTGACTTCCCCGGCTTGTGGGCGAACATGCTGTCACAGGCAGGAATCGCTGTTGAATAAGGGGATTCATGGACCAGCGTGACACTCGCAGGCTGTACGAGGACGACGTCCGGCAACGTCCGACACGGCGTGGCAGTCGGCCCCGAACCAAGCACCGACCGGCGCACGAAGACGCGGCTGAGGGCATGGTTCTTACCGTCGATCGCGGTCGTTACACCGTTTTGCTGACCGGCAGCGACTTGCGGCTGACCACCATGCGGGCTCGCGAGCTGGGCAGAACCGCCATCGCTGTGGGAGATCGCGTCGAGGTGGTCGGAGACCTGACGGGTGACCATGACACGCTGGCGCGGATCGTCCGGGTGGCGGAACGGCAAACCGTGTTGCGGCGCACCGCGGACGACAACGATCCGTATGAGCGGGTCATCGTCGCCAACGCCGAACAATTGCTGATCGTCACATCGTTGGCCGATCCGCCGCCGCGATACGGCCTGATTGATCGGTGCGTCGTCGCCGCGTTGACTGCCGGCATCGAACCGCTGCTACTGCTCACCAAGGCTGACCTGGCACCGCCCGACGATGTGGTGCGAAATTACGCCGAGCTCGATCTACCGTTCGTGGTTACCCAACGGGGCGGTGACCTGGATGCGATTCGGGCTTTGCTGGACGGCAAGATGACTGTGTTCGTAGGACATTCCGGCGTCGGCAAGTCCACCGTGGTCAATGCGTTGGTTCCTGGTGCCGGACGTAGTACCGGCGTGGTCAGCGGTGTCGGTAAGGGTCGTCACACGTCGACGTCCGCGGTCGCGTTTCCGCTGCCGGCGCCCTTGGACGGTTGGGTGATCGACACTCCCGGCTTGCGATCATTCGGGCTTGCGCATGTGACCGCGCAGGACATGTTGTGGGCATTTCCCGATCTCGAGGACGGTGCTGTGCGGTGCCCGGGCAGCTGCGAACACCTGTCGGCTGCGGATGGCTGCACGTTGGACGCCTGGGTCGCGGCGGGCAACTCCTCGCCGGATCGGCTGGCTGCGTTCCGTCGACTGCTGGTCAGCCGTAACGACCTCGGCGAACCGTAACGGCGTCGTCTTGTAGGTCGAAAAGGCGCAGCGACGACGTGAGTATTGCTTCGGGCCGAGTTGACGCAGCGACGACGTGAGTCTCGCCTCGGGCCGAGTTGACGCAGCGACGACGTGAGTCTCGCCTCGGGTCGAGTCCCGCGTCGGCCTTCTGAGTCAGCGTGGTTGCCGCCGGCCACCCCCGTCGGGGGCGATTTGCGCCTTGAGGCGCCGGTTTCACCGTCGAGACCGGTTATTCAAGGCGCAAATGCGGAGGTCGACGGCAGGATCTCGATCTTGTAACGGCCTTTGTTGGTATGGGGGAAGTGGCTGTCGGATCGGATGTCCTTGTCGGTGGCTGTGGGTGGGTTTCTGGTACGGAGGCGTTGCGTTCGGGAGTCAGCTCGGCTGGTCTGGTCGGGGTGGATGCTGCGCTGTCGGCGTTGGCGGAGCAGGATCCGGACCGGTTGTCTGATGCTGATCCAGCTTGCTGAGTTGCGTGTCTTGGAGCGGCTGTCGCGGGGCCTTGCGCGCAGGCTGCCGGTGCAGAGCCTTGTCTGGAGCCCGAAAGGCGCAGCGACGAGGTGCGTTTCGCTGCGGGTCGGGTTCGCGTGTCGGCCTTCTGACTCAGCGTGGTTCTGCCGGCCAAAGGCGAAAGGCGCAGCGACGACAGGAGTTTCGTTCTCCTCG
>DASXHV010000007.1:0-6826 GCA_036488285.1 Jatrophihabitans sp.
CAGCGTCCGGCGGCTACTACATCGCCTGCCCGGCCGAGGTGATCGTCGCGCTGCCTGCAACCCTCACCGGATCCATCGGTGTCTTCGGCGGCAAGCTCGTCGTGCGCGAGCTGCTCGATCGGCTAGGCCTGACCACGGGCACGGTGTCGCATGGAGCCCGCTCGCTGATGTTCTCGACACGACGCGGCTTCAGCGACGACGAGCGCGAGCGGCTGGCCGCCACCATCGACGCAATCTATGACGACTTCGTGACCAAGGTGGCGCAGGGCCGCGGCCGCCCGGTCGCCGAGATCGAGGGCGTCGCCCGTGGTCGGGTCTGGACGGGCAGCGATGCGCTCGGAATCGGCCTGGTCGACGAGCTCGGCGGCCTGCACGACGCGGTCCGCATTGCCCGCACCCGGGCGGGCCTGCCAGCCGATGCCCCCGTACGCCGCGCCATCCACGTCCCGCCGCTGACCCGGCTCAGACGCGCGAAGAACAGCAACGACCCGCGTGCGATGACCAGCGTGCAGCTACCGGCGATCTCCGACGTCGCCGCCGCGCTCGGGCTGCCCGCCACGTCTGCCCTGCGGATGCCGTCAATCACGGTGCGCTAGGCACTCACCGCGATGCGGCCGGGCTGCCGACCATAAACCTGACCTGCAACCAGGCCATCATGGGCATAGAGGTTGATCGCAAGTTCGCGTTTCCCGCAGAACGGCTGCACGGCGTGCTGCCGGGTCACAGCTTAGGCAGCAGGCCGCGGCCAACAATTGGCTAAGCGCTCAGTGGCCTCGAGGGCGTGAACGTCAAGCTCTTCGACGCGCCGCCGGGCAGACGCACCGTAGCCTTCGGTTCGGCCTCGACGAAATGGCTGCACGACCGTGCCGCAGCGAGCCATTCTGATGCACCCACTCGGTTCCAGACAACTTCGGTCTCGGCTTCGAGGAGCCATGCGAGATGGTCGAGGTCGTCGCGTTCCCAGCCGTCAAGCCCATCGCGCAGGGCGTGGTCGATATCTGGTGATCCCATGTCACACCTCGGGGGTAGGCGTGCTCGATAACGGAGTTTTCAGCGTTGTCGTGGCGGGGGCATCGTGTGCGCGGCCGCGCGGCTGCAAGATTTCGAAACGGGGTTGATCCCACCGTAGAGCGAAGCCTCGCTCCGGTAAAGGCATCCTTTGCACGACAACCAGATTCATCAGGTAGTGCTTTACGCATCAGTTCAGGACGGTCAACGGGGTGGGGTGCGATCATGGCGCCTGCGGTAGTGGTCGTCCTGTTCGACATGGTTTAAGGGAGCTGATTTGCGGGTGCGGAGCAGGGTGCAGAGCATTACCGCGATGAGGGCGGCGGAGTTGCTGGAGGCCAACACCACCAACCGGCCGTTGTCGATGCCGGTGGTGCGCGGGTTCGCGGAGGCGATGGGTCGTGGTGAGTGGCTGGTCACCCATCAGGGCATCGCGTTCGACGTCAACGGGGTGCTGGTGGACGGGCAGCACCGGTTGGCCGCGATCATCGCGGCGGACGTGCCCATTGAGTTGACGGTGTTCACCGAGGTGGCCGAGGGCGATCAAGTCCGCGGCCGGCGCGGCAAGCTATCTGGTGGCGCAGGCCAACAAGCGGGCGGACCTGGAGCCGTGGTTTGACGGGATCGTCGACGGGGCCGGTTTGCAGCGGCAGGACCCGCGGCTGTTGTTTGGGCGGGTGATGTTCGCGCGGGCGCGTAAGCAGGCCGGGCAGGTGCAGCGCCGCCGGGACACCCGCGAGCATGTCGGGTTGTATGTGAAGGCGTTCAACGCCTGGGCCACCTCCGAGCCGATCACCGGGCTACGGTTCAGCCCGCGCGAGGCGATGCCCAGCATCAGCCGGGGCGCCTAGAGGCTGAATGGCGCCGGCGTCGCCCTCTCCGAGGCGGGGTGCGTAACCAGCGAAGGGCGCAGCTGCCAGTCGCGGTGGAGACCGCGCCACCCCCGTGTCGTGGGTCACGCGAGGGCGGGCGGCGTCCCTCAAACCTATACGGAATTCACTGCCCATGAGCGAGCTGCGTGGCCGACGTCACCTGCTTGCAGGGCTGCCGCATGTTGAGGTCGTTCGGGCGGGGACGGGTCAGCCGGGTAGTGCGGTCCTCGCAAACCTCGGTAATCTGCGCGTAGCGCGAAGACGATGGCTACGCCCCGTTCCCACGGCTTGTCGATCGCAGTCATGGCGCGCCCCATCGATCATTCGACATAGCTTGCGGGTCAGCTCCTCGGTTTCGGCCGCTCTCGCGCGATGCCCTGCCTGGTGGTGATCCGCGGCTGGCATCGGCGTCGGGTCATTGGCTCTCAGCTGGGATGGATGGACGAGTATCTGCTGTAGCTGCTCCGAGCAGAGCTGGCCAACCCGACGAAGGAGCCGACCATGAGCACGTTCACCGCCGCGCAGCTGGACTACCTCTCCGAGCGCCGGCTCGCCCGAATCGCCACCGTGGGCGCCGACGGCACCCCACACGTCACCCCGGTCGGCATGTGGTCACACAACCCCGAGCACGACAGCATCGACGTCACCGGACACAGCTTCGCGCACAGCAAGAAGTTCCGCGACGTGGCCAGCACCGCCCGGGCCGCAATCGTCATCGACGACCTGGCCAGCACCGACCCCTGGCGACCGCGGGGCATCGAAATCCGCGGTCGCGCCGAGACCATCACCGAACCCGCCGCGCTGATCCGTATCCACCCCGACAGGGTGATCGGCTGGGGCCTGGACGGATAACCCCGCGCGCGAGGATCTCGTTCGGGCGCGGTAAGGGCAGACGAACGCGGCGAAGCAACCGTGGTCTGCCTGTGATGCCGATCTTCTCTGCTACTCGGCTTGGCCGAATGCCTTGATCTCGGCCTCCTCTTCTGCCGTGAGTTGGCGGGGGACCTCGCCGCGGGTTAGCTTCTCGCCTTGGACGTGATGGCGGACGTCTTCGACGATCTCGGGGTTGGCCAGGGTGGTGATGTCACCGACGTCGGTGAAGTTGGAGATGGAGGCGATGACCCGGCGCATGATCTTGCCGGAGCGCGTCTTGGGCATGTCGGCGACGATCCACACGTTTCGCGGCCGCGCGATTTTGCCGATCTCGGTCTCGATTGCGGCGGCTACCTTGTCTGCGATTTCGTTGCTTGCGACCACGCCGGGCTTGAGGGCGACGTACATCTCGACTGCGCGGCCGCGGAGTTCGTCGATCACGGGGACCGCGGCGGCTTCGGCGATCTCGGCGACCGTGAGGCTGGCGGATTCGAGTTCTTTGGTGCCGAGCCGGTGTCCGGCCACGTTGATCACGTCATCGATGCGTCCGAGGATCCGGACGTAGCCGTCGGCGGCTTGCACGGCGCCGTCGCCGGCCAGGTAGGGCCAATCCCGCCAATCGGAGCTCTTCTCGTCGGTGCAGTACTTCTGGTAATAGATCTCCACGAACCGTTCGGGCTGGCCCCAGATGGTTTGGAAGATGCCCGGCCAGGGGTTGCGGATGCAGATGTTGCCTGCTTTGCCGCTTCCGGCCTCGACCACCTGGTGGTCCTCGTCGTAGATCACCGGGTAGATCCCGAGCACGCCGGGGCCGCAGCTGCCGGGTTTCATCGGTTGCAGGGCGGGCAGCGTGCTGCCCAGGAAGCCGCCGTTCTCTGTCTGCCACCAGGTGTCGACAATGACCGCCTCGCCTTTGCCGACGGTGTTGTAATACCAGCGCCACACGTCCGGTTCGATCGGCTCACCCACGGTGGTCATGTGCTTGAAGTGGTAGTTGTACTTCGCCGGCTCGTCCGAACCGACCTTGCGCAGCATCCGGACCGTAGTCGGTGCGGTATGGAAGATGTCCACCCCTAGCTGCTCTGCGATCCGCCACGCGCGGCCCGAGTCGGGGTAGGTGGGCACACCCTCATACATCACGCTCGTCGTCCCGAGCGCGAGCGGTCCGTAGACGATGTAGGAGTGCCCGGTGATCCAACCGATATCGGCCATGCACCAGTAGGTGTCGCCCGGGTGGATGTCCTGGTAGTACTTCGACGTGCCCGCCACATAGGCCAGATACCCGCCGGTCGAGTGCTGGCATCCCTTGGGCTTGCCGGTGGTGCCGCTGGTGTACATCAGAAACAGCGGCGCGTCCGCGGGCATCGAGACCGGGGCGACACGTTGCCCGCGGTAGTCCTTGAGGAGTTCGTCGACGAAGAAGTCCCGACCCTCGACCATCGGGCTCTGCGATGCGTACTCACCAGGCCGCCGGCGCCAGACCAGCACCTTCTCGACCTCGACGCCGTCTGCGCGTGCCCGAGCTACCGCCTCATCGGCTTTGGCCTTGTGGTCGATCAGCTCGCCGTTGCGGTAATAGCCGTCCATCGTGACCAGGATCCGGCTTTGCGAATCAGCGATGCGGTCTCCGCACGCCGCGCCGCTGAAGCCGCCGAACACCTCCGAGTGGATGACCCCGAGCCGGGCGCAAGCGAGCATGGACACGGGCAGTTCGGGGACCATCGGCAGGTGGAACGTCACACGGTCACCGACCTCGACCCCGCAGGAACCTTGCAGCAGTGCGGCAAACTCGTTGACCCGGCAATAGAGCTCCTGATAAGTGATCGCCTGGGTGGCCTCGGACTCGGCCTCGGGCACCCAGATCAGGGCCGCCTTGTTACGGCTGGTCGCCAGGTGCCGGTCGACGCAGTTGTAACAGGCGTTGAGTCGACCGCCTACGAACCACTTCCAAAAAGGCGGGTTGCTCGTATCCAATGTCGTGTGCCAGTAGCCATCCCAGCTCAGCAGGTCCGCGTACTCCGTGAAGCACTCCGGGAAGTGCTCCTCGCTGAACCGGTCGAAGATGGCCGGGTCGGCCGCGTTGGCCTGGCCGATGAACTTCGCCGGCGGGTAGAACAGTTCCTCCTCGCGCCAGTGCACCGCGATCTGCGCCTCGGAGACCTGCGTCTCCTGTTCGGCTGTCATGGCTGACCTCCCGTTGGTAGATGACTCTCGACGCTGGAAAAGGGATGTCGCCGCTAAGCATCCGCGAGCAGGCAGGCGCAGACCCCGAATTCGCGTAGCTCAGCGCTGATCGCGGCCACGCCCGCGAACGCGGTGGTATCTCCGCGGGTCAGCGCGTCCCAGCACAGGGCGTCGGTCAGACGCAGCGCCCGCACCGCCACCCGGCTCAGTGCCGCCGGCGGGAGGATCTCTGCCTCCTGCCGCAGGCGCGCGATCTCACACCCGCGTGCCTGGTCGCCAGCGACCGCGTGCAACCCGGCCAAGCGCACGGAAAGCTCGCCGGCGAGGTACTGCTGTGTCATCCTGACCGCCGCCCGGCCGTTCTCCCCGGCCGTCCCGCAGCAGCGACGCATGCCCAGAGGCGTTGGGCCCGGTACCGCAAGGCTTGCCTGGAATCCGGTGTTGCGCGATCAGCCGTGATACCTGCGGCTTGTGCCGCGTTTGGTGCGCACGGCAGTGGCCTCAACCGCAGCGCGCCTCTCGCCACCGTCACGGCACCTCACCTCCCAACCGGGAGAACTCTCAATCCTATCTCCGGGTGGCACCCGAGTACCACGCGCCAACTACAGCGGCCTGTCCCTCAACGGCCTGGTTCTGTTAGGCCGCTTGCTGGGCGAAATTTCAGCGAGCTTCGTCGGACTTGCCGTTGGGGTGTGACAGTGGGGAGCAGACTCGGCAAACGATCGACTCTCGCTGCCTAGGCGTGTGTGCCGGTGTGGTGGGAGAGGTGGGCGCCGGTGGTGAGGCTGACGTGAGGGCAGTGCTCGCAGACCCAAATGCCGACTGGAGCGACGATGTTGCGAAGCTTGGCGTCCTCGCGGGCGCAGTGCAGGCGGTACACCAGCGCGAGCCGACGCCAAGGCCGGGTAAGCGGCTTTCTCATTTGGTGATTGTAGACCTGGCCCGGTCATAGATCTTAGGCTGCGCGTTGGCCTGGGCGGCGAAGTCAGCCGGCGGTGGGAAGCGCCGGTCCTCAGTCAACAGCTTGGACAGTTCGGCCCTCTGCGGACATGGCTGATCTGCTTCCCTCTCCCGCTGCCCGAACGCGCCGCGGGCGGCAGCCTGTCATGCGCGTCGGGTCAGGCGATAACCCGTCACCGCCGGGGCCCCCGGCACGTCCCCGGCGGTCCTTGCTGATCGGATGCCCGGTCAGCTGAGCGGCCACGTCGGCAGCATCGTGCGCCTGAAGGTCGCATTAGTGACCCCCGCGAACGAGGCGTACCAGGCCAGCGCCGCCGTAACGAGCCCAGCCCAGCCACCGGCCTTGGTCAGGTCGAGCCCAGTGTTACCGGTGGCGAACGCACCGATCATGAGAAGCACGAACGTGATGGTCAACGCCGCGAACACCGCCGCGATGGCAGCCGTCGTCCGCAGGCTCGCGATCGTCATATAGGCCGTGAAGATAGCCCAACTGAGCAGGAACACCCCAGTGGCCTTGTGAGCGTCTGCGGCTGGCAGCTTCGCGGCCACGTGATCGACGTAATACCAGTAGGACAGCCAGAAGGCTCCGAAGGAGCTGAACGCCAACGCTCCGAACGTGTTGCCTTTGCGGAACTCCCACATTCCGGCCAACAGCTGAACAGCGCCGCCGTAGAACAACGCAAGCGGCAGCACACTTATCGCGAGCGTGGACGAGATCATGTTGGTGTTGAACACGCTCAACATGAAGGTCGTCATTGCGAACGCGGCCAACCCCACCGGACCCGGGTCGGCGATCATCGTGCCACCAGTTAGTGACTCGGCTGAAGCCAATCCCGGCCCTGCCCCGACATCGCCCGAACGAACCTCGTGGGCGGAAGACATCTGACTCTGCGACATGTGGGCTCACCCCTCCATTGGGACAAACCGGC
>DASXHV010000014.1:0-8237 GCA_036488285.1 Jatrophihabitans sp.
GAACGGCTTGCCCAGAAACGATAGGTCCGGGTCGCAGACACCACGGTGCTACCCGCCGCCGCGTGATATTCCGTATCACCGAGGTAGAGCGTGGTGCCCGTCGAATCGGTCTGCAACAGCCGGTTGCCATCGGCGTCATAGACATCACTCTGAGTCCCCGACCCGGACACCACCGACGCCAACCGGCCCTCGCTGTCATAGCTGACCTGCTGCCCACCCGGCCTGGAGGTGGTATTGCCCAACCCGTCATAGCCATAGCCGTAATCACCAGCGCCCCGCGCAACCCCAGCCGGCGCCACCGACGTCACCGCATGCGGACGCACCGCCGCCGCACCCGACGCCGGATAGGCGTAGTTGCTCGTCTGGTCGGCGGCAACGCCGGCACTGGCGTGCCGGGTGACACTCGTCCGGTTACCGACATTGTCATAGCCATAGCTCTGCCAATACGGCGCAGGCCCACCCAACCCCGCACTGCTCGGCCCCGCCGCACAGTCACCACCGGCCGGAGTCCACGCCGCAGACAACCGCTGGAGATGGTCGTAGTTGAAGCACTGGGTGTCGGTGCCGACCGCTGCGACAGCATTCTGGTCTTGAGTGACCAGGCCGGCGTTGTTGTAGGTATAGCTGTGACTGGCCGCGACGGGGTTGCCACTGAAATTGGTCATGGTGAGGTCTGTCAGGAGCCGCCCGGTTCCGTCGGCGTAGCTGAAGCTATGCGACATGAGCTCCCTGCCGATGGCGTCTTGGTACTTGACCACTTGCCCGATCGCGGAATATGTCGTTGCGGACACGTAGCTGGCAAAGTTGGGCCCGGTCGCGGTCGCGAGGTTGCCGAGCGCGTCGTAGCCGTAGCTGACGCCGTCGCCACCGAAACCTCCTGCCGCGCTTCGTCCGATATAAGAGACCTGGCCGTCGGGCGTGTAGGCCGTCGAGGACGTGTAGATGCCTGCCATGACGCCGCTCGCGATCGTCATCTTCTGCGATCTGACCCGGTCAGCGGCGTCGTAGGCGTTGATTGTCGTCGTCGCGAAGGCAGCACCGTTGAGGTAGCGGGTGCTGGTTGCCGGCAGCCCTTTCTCTGCTGTGCCGTCGGCGAGAGTGTCATAGCTCCAGCCGGCGAGTTGGGTGCCGGCGGTCGACCCGTTGTACAGACCGGTCTTGCGACCGAGGGTGTCGTAGCCGTAGGCGAGGGTGTTGCCGTCGGCGTCTGTGGTCGCCGTGAGCCGGCCAGCAGCGTCGTAGCTGTTGCTGGTGTTGCCCTTGTCCGGGTCGTGCGCGGCCGTCTGGTGGCCCAGCACGTCGTAGCTCCAGGTCCAGAGGTTGCCGCCGGGGTCGCTCATCGAGGCCATGGTGCCCGCGGCGTTGTAGCTGTAGGTAGTGGCGTCGTATGCGCCGACGGGCGTCGCAGCGTTATATTGCGCCAGCTTCGTGGTGTTGCCGCGGGCGTCTGTCCAAGTGGTGCTTGGGGTGCCACCGGCTGGCGGGGTGAGGTCGACGTGGTCACCGCCATAGCTGTAGCTGGTGCGCCAGACTTCGGCGTTGTTGACCCATTGGGCGTCATAGATCTTGCGTCCCGCGCCGTCGTATCCGGTACTGATCTGTCCGGGGATCGCGGTTGCGGGTACGAACAGAGCTCCGCCTGGCGTGCCCGGGGTGTAGTAGACGGAGTTGGTCGTGACCACGCGTCCGGCGCCGTCGTAGAGAGTGTCGGTGATGTCTCGACCGCCGCCTTCGGCGTCTGCCTGCGTCTGTCGCGGACGCAGCAATCCGTCGTAGAGCGTGTAGCTGGTCAGCGTTGTATCGGCCGGTGTGAGGGTGGTAGTTGCCACCGTGGTGGGAGCGGTGTTGGACACGGCATATGCGTAGCCGATCGAAGGCGTCGGGTTGCTGGCCTTCGGTCGCTCCGGAAGCCACACCTGCACTCGGCGACCGAGCGGGTCGTAGCTGGTTTCGGTGACATGATCGTTGGGATCAGTGATCCTCAGCGGTGCGCCCCACCGGGGGTCCAGATCGGTGACGGTGCTCCAGCCCATCGGGTTTGTCGAGGTTATCTGGGTGGTCAGGCCCGCCCCGGCCGGGACGTAGCTAGTGGTGCTGGTACGCGCTGGTGACAGTCTGGGGTCGGTGACGCTCAGCGGCCGTCCGAGATCGTCGTAGGTCGTCGTCGTGGCTGTCTGCCATTGAGCCGTTGCGGCGGTGCTGCCGGCATAGGCATTGACGATGTCGACCCGCGTCGCGTCCCCACGGACCGGTGCGGCGCCGAGCGTGCCACTTCCGTCGTAATAGGTGCGGGTGTCGCTGATCGCGTCCTGAGGGTAAATCGCAGCCGATCCGCAGGCCTTGCCGACGACGGTGACCTGGCTGGGCAGGTCGAGCAACCAGCTGGCGGCATTGTCGGCGTAGCTGGTGGTGCTGCACTTGTCGTCAGCGGCGGTGGACACATCGCCGAGGTCGTTGGTCGACGTCACTCTGCCGTGCGCGTCGTGGCTGAGGCTGGTTTGGGTGGTGCGGTCACCACCTGCGGCCAGGCTTGTCCGGGTGACGAGGAGGCCATCACCGGTCATTCGAGCAGTGTAGGTGCCATCTGATGCGGTAGGGGCCGAAGCCCACGGGGTGTTGATGGTGTTGGAGATGCGGGCGCCCGGCACCGGCGCGTTGCGCGCTCCGCCGTTACCGTTGCTGGTCGTTGACTCCCGCACTCGCCCGGCCAGCCACAGCGAGTCGGCGACGCTCGAGCCGTCCGACGCGGCCACCGTGACGGACTTGCTGCCACCGGCACGGTTGAGCCGGTCGCCATCGAGTCCCTGGTAATAGCTGTAGGTAGTGGTTTCCTGACTGCTCGGGGTGCTGTCGCTGCCATGGCGGACCCGCACTCGCGAATAGCCGGCGAAGTCTGACCAGGTCCGCTTCGCGACCGGGGTCATCGGGGAGCTGTTGTACCGCCAGCCCGGCGTGCCGGTGTAGTCGTAGTAGGTGTCATCGGTCGGTTGGTATCCACCCGTGACGGGGTCCGTTGATACCTCTGTGACGACATATTTGTTGAACCAATCCAACGCCGGGTACTGCCCCGGCGGCGACCACCACTGCGGGTAGCAGCGTTTGCTGTTCGATTCCGGGGCGGGCAGAGCTGTCGCGCTGCAGTCCTGTGCGCTGTAGCCCACCGCTATCCGGGCCCCGCTTTCGGTGCTGACTGTGGTGATGCGGTACTTCCACAACAGAGCCGAGCCGTCGACCACGAGCACTCGGTTCTGCATCGGCGTGCCGCCGAACACCACGTCAGGCAGGCTCGCGGTCACACCGCTGGCCGCGGTACCGGTGTGCGAGATCCGAGCCAACCAGAGCGCGGGCGAAGTCGTGTCATTCGGCGGCGGGAACGAATGCGTCAACCTCCAGGTATCCACGTCGGTGTAGGCACCGGCATTGAGGATCTGGGTATGAACAGTGGCCAGCATCTTCGTGGAGAAGAAGGTCGGCGATACCTGGCCGGTGCAGGCTCCGGCGTTGCATTGCTGATCCCACGGAACATCTGGCCAGTTCCCCGGGTGTGCGGTGTCACATACCGAGCCCGGGATGCAGCGGTCGACCAAGTCGAAGACCACGCGTGCCGGCGCTGCGGTCGTGAGCGCACTGGCCCCCGCCGTGCCATAGTCGATGCGCGCCAGTTGCCCGCCACGGACGTAGGAAACCGCCGTCGCGCCGTCGCGGGAATACCTGTTCGTTTCGGGCGCGTAGTAGAAGGTCTCCGTGCTGTTGTGCGGCGTGAGGACGTAATCGAGGTTCCACCGCCACGCCTGCGTGCAGAACGCGTTGGCGAAGGTGGGGTTGTAGCAGGGCTCGCCGGCGGTGTTGCCGAACACCGGGATCGTCCAGGCAGAATTGGTTTCCGCATTGCCCGCTACCCAGCCGGGCAGATGGTTGAGTCCGAAGAAGTACTGGGTGCCATCAACTGTCGTGACCTTCCAGTACTCGCCGACCCCATCCACGGCCGTCCCGCCATCGCCATTGGCAGCGCCGGTCAGCTTCTCGATCCTTGAACCGTCATCGCTTTCCAGATGCCAGTCACCGCTGCTGCTGTCCCGCACGATCCGGCCGGAATGACCCGCGAATGACATCGTCGCGTTGTCAGACTTCCAGCACTGATCAGCCGAACCCGCGACGCCGTCGGTGTCACAGCCGGCGTAGGAGCGTTCGATGAAACCGCCGCCGGAAAGGCTCCAGCCATCACCCACAGCAGAAGGTTGATTGTTGGTCGATCCGGTCTCACCATCCACGGATCCCGAGTCATAAGCCAGCGCAAGGTTCGGCGTCGGCCCGGCCTGCAGAGGTGGCACCCGCAGCGGATAATTCCAGGAGAACGACCCGGTCTGGGCCGACACCTGCCAACTCGCCGACGGCGACAGCGACGTAGCAGCGAAGTTTCCGGTTCCATTCGCAGCCGCGGGTGCAGCTGCCCCGATCATGAGCACCGAGGACTGAACGATCCGCGGCGGTTGGGGCGGCGCGGTTGTCCTGCTTCCCCCAGTTACCCGATCGCCGGTCGGCGGGCTCAGGGGTGTGTCGGGTCGCTGTGCCCACCGCACCCGCGAGGCATAGTCGGCACCGAACTGGGCGCCCAAGGGTGCCTTGTCCACGGCCAGGTCGATGCCCGGTGCAGCCCCCTTTCCGTCCGCACGAGAAACACGGAACGCCGGCCCGGTAATGCGACGGGCCGCCTTCTCCGCATCCCCGAGCACAGACACCACAACCGCAGTAGCTGAGGCCGACGAGTGTCGCGCGATCGACACCCCCGCAAGACCCGTCGCGCTCCACTTGCCTGTCCCGTACGTCCCCAGCGCCACCCGTCGAGACCCTGTCGACGGCAGCCGCTGTGCGGGCGGGACAGAGGCTGAGCTACGGGGCACGGTCTGGCCGCCGACGACATCCAGGTTGCGTCAACGCAGTCGGAGTTGCACTGGTGCCCCGAACCGGTTTCGTACCCGCAGCGGCCGGCACCCCCGGAGCCGCAGGCCGTGGCGCCGAAAGCGCCGGCACCTGCTGAAGTACCGCCGCGCACAACGCGAAGGTCATGACCCACCCGATACGACGTCGCTGCGCGCCTAGCTGAAACTGCATTAATGTCCTCCGGGGTTGGTCATGGCACGCGAGCAGCTAGATGGCTGCGGGACTGTAGAAATCTCTGAGCCGATCCAGCTGCGCAGGCGTAGCGACGGCTTGAATCGCAGCAGGTCCGTAGATGCCGCCCACCCAAGGAAAGAGCTGTCCGGGCTGATTGCGGATACCGATGTCGAAAACGCCGTCGGCCGACGCCGTGACCGAATGCGAGGCAACTAGCGGCGAGCCAGGCTCCCCCACTGTGAGCCTCAGCTGGTGGTTGACCGCGTCCCACTGGGCCGCGATGAACGTCCACGCGTTGACCGCGACTCCCGTTGAGCGAACGCACGCTCCATCGAACGTCGAGTTCTGCGTGCTGGGCATGCAGAAACGCCACTGGTTGCGATACACGTCGACGAAGAAGCCGCTGATGAGTGGACCTTCCTGCGCGGCGATCGCAAACGCGGACGCCGCAGTGAGGCTGCTGGCAGCTGTGGACGTTGGTTTTACCCAAGCGGCGACGGTGAAGCTTTGCGACATGGTGAGGACGGCTGCACTGGCCTTTGCCGCCCCCTGGCCGGCGAACGTCGAAACGGCAACGACGGGCACGGGCAGCTTCTCGCTGGTCACGGGATCTGCGACGAAGCCGTCCGGGTTCGGCTCATCCAGGCCACGTCCTACCCCGGCCCCCTCAAGCAAGGGCTGCCCGGCAGAGGCGGCGGTGTCGGGGATCGAACCAGTGGTCGCAGGATCGATCTTCCACGAGTGACCGGTTTCGACCCCAGCCCAGTCTGCGTTGACGTAGAACGGGACCGAGCCGGTCGAGGAGCGGTTGCCGGCAACATCGAACGCCATCAGGTACAGCACGGAACCGGTGTCGATCGGAGCGATTGTCTGTACCGGGTAGACCCCGCCGATTCGGCAGACGACTACCACTCCGTCAGTGCCACTTCCGCAAGCAGGCGCCTTGGCGTAGACCGGGATCTTGTCGTACAGGGAGTACACGATCTCGGCGGTGGAGGCATCCCGCGTTGTGCTGAAGTCGACCGTGATCGGTTTGCCGACGATCCCCTCATAGTGACTCGGATCCACATTCTGATCCGTCGTTGCGCCGACGATGTGCGCGTCCGGGGCAGGCGGAGCCGAAGTGTCGACGGAGAATTGAGCCCACCCGCTTGACCACGGTCCGTAGTCCGTGCCGTCATAAGCTCGAACGCGGTACTCGTACTGACCGCCGTTGACGAGGGCATGTTGCCCCACGGGTGGAGAAGCAGGTACCAGCCAACTGGTCACCGCTCCCTGCGCCCGCGCGGGCGTCAGGTACGACTGAAGCCGGCTGGTCGGACTTGCCGAATGACCGGCCCAGATCTCAAAGTTGTAGTGAATGGTTCCGCCGTCGCGATCACCGGCAGTCGCCGTCAGCGTCGGGTCAACCCTGGACGTGACAGTAGGACTGGCGCATTGCAGGTAACACGGCGTGATGGATCGTGCCGCCGGCGCACTCGGAACCGTGTTGTACTGCACGGCCAGCGTGGGATTGTTCCTGAACTTCTTCCACATCCTCGCGTCGGACTCATTGGTTGATTGCAGAGCCAGCGTGACCCGTGCGCTCTTGCCTGCGGCAGCCAACCTCACGATCGGGGTCGCGTTGAAACCCATCGCGAGGCCGCTGGTGCCGCCGTTCGGGCAGTCCGGTCGCCACGCTCCGGCTTTGGTGTCCTGCACGGTGCCCAACGATGGTTGGGACCTCCAGGTCGTGGCAGGACCGATAGCAGCGTTCGCGGCACGCAACGACACGGCAGTGGGCGTGCACGACGACGAATGAGCCAAGGTCGTGTTGAGCTGCGCGGAGAGAATGTGCCGTCCCTGCAGACCATTCATGTTCATTTGAAAGAAGGCGCGGGTGAGATGGGCGCGCCCGTCGTCGGACCACGCGGCGTTCACGTAGCCGGAGTGTGCGTACGAATCGCTCGCCCCCGAACCGTTGAGATAATTTGTGGTCGGATACGCGCTGTCGGTGAACGTCCACGCCTGCCTGCGACCGCCGGGGAAGGACGGATCGACAAACACCGGATACTTCACCGACGCCGCCGAAGCAACGGCGCTCGCATTGATCGTCAGCGATGTCGAGGTTGATGTCGCGCCGGGGATCGGGCGAGGAACACCGTTGTCCCCCGGGCCGTCGGCGTCAGAGCCGAAGCCAGTGGAGTCCCACCAGGTCGGTTGCCCTTCGCGCACCTGGACAGTTCCGTCGTCGGATTTCGACTCGAGGCCGCCACCGGGCAACGGAGTCGACGTAAGCGCGCCATCATCGATCGCGAAACGCATCGACGTCAAAGCAGGCTGGCGAGCGGCCTCGGCGGACTTCACAACAAGCACCTCGGAAAAACCCTGCACCTGCGCCGCGAGCCGAAGGTCAACGCCGGGCAAGACATTCGGATAGGTCGCCACATCGCCTGAAAGGATCGGCGTCGGCAGCGGACCGTTCGGCCACGACACCGATACCCACTGGCCCGATCCCGTTTGGACCGCGGCGATCGGGCCAGCACCCCCGCCGGAAAACCTCAGGGGCATCGAGGTTGCCGCCGGACGCACCGAGCCGTCCGAGAGCCTGGACAACGTCGCGTCGACCGGCACCCAGCCCGACGGGCGCATCACCCGGACAGGCGCGAGATACGTCGACATCCTCATCGAGCCGTCAGGCTGTGCATAGACCTCCGAAGTCTCAGTTGTGTCGGAGCTCACCTGCACTTCGTGCTGAAACGCCTGCGCTATCACGAGTGCGTGATCCTCGGACGCGGCACTCGACGCATCAGCCAACCCGCCTGGCACGGGCGGCGTGTCCCCGAGTGCGGGACTACCCACGCCGAAGAGCACGCCAGCCACCACTCCGCACCACATGGTGCCTGCGATACCGAGCGCCGAACCGGTGCGGAACCGCCGCCATGTGGACACAAAACCTCCGCGAAAGGGTGACATTGGGATCGAGCCAGAAGCTGGAGAACAGGCAGCTAGCTGGAGAACAGGCAGCTGAAGAACGGCAGCCATGAACTGGACGCCGAAGCGATGAGCTTTCTGATCGGCTCTCCTTGCGACATCGATGGAATACTCGTTCCTTGATCATTTAGCCGCAAGTCGTTCGGATA
>DASXHV010000022.1:0-40795 GCA_036488285.1 Jatrophihabitans sp.
GATGTCGCCGTCGGAACCGGCCCACTCGTTCGCGATCGAAACCAACGGACCCATCGGAGCGCCATCCGGCCAGGCCTCATCCTGACCGTGCCGCACCGAGTCATGGCCGAGGACCTTGCGCGTCAGCTTCTCCAGCACCAACTGCGAGGTATGCCCACCGCCGTTGTTGCGGGTATCGACGATCAATGCGTCCCGAGCCATCTCAACCCGAAGGTTGCGGTGAAACGCCGCCCAGCCGTTGCTCATCATGTCCGGGATATGCACGTAACCAACCCGGCCCTCGGTCGCGGCGTGCACGATCGCTCGGCGGGCGGCGACCCAGTCCAGGTAACGCAACTGGGTATCGCCGGCCAGCGGTGTGACGACCACCGAACGTTGCTCGCCGGCGCGGGAGACGGTCAGTTCGACGGGCTTGTCGGCGGTGCCGCGCAGCAGCTCGGCAGGCCCGTTGCTTCCGACCGCGCGGCCGTTGACGGCAAGAACCAGATCGCCGGCCTGCACCTGTACACCCGGCTCGGTGAGCGGCGAGCGTGCATCGCGCGCCGAGTTGTCCCCCGGCACCACCCGATCGATGCGCCACCGGCCGTCGGCATCCCGGCTCAGGTCCGCGCCCAGAAAGGCCGCTGCCAGCAATGGATTCGGCTTCGAGGGCGGCGGTGTCTCGTAGGCATGCGACGAACCGGTCTCGCCGTTGACCTCCCACAGCACATCGGACAGGTCGTCCCGGCTGGCGAGCTGATCGATCAGCGGTCGGTACTTGTCCACCTCAGCGTCCCAGTCCACGTCGGACATGTCCTCCGACCAGTAGAACTGGGCCATCAGGCGCGCAGTCTCGTCCAGCATCTGGCGCCACTCGGCAGGTGGCTCGATGCTCAGGCCCAGGCGGGTCAGGTCGACCTCGATGACGTCGTCACCGTCTTCGGACGGTTTGTGGTCGGCCGGTACGACCTTCAACGCTCCCGCGTCGCGGATCACGAGTTTGCGGCCGTCGCCGGACGCAGCAATCCCGTCCACCGCATCGGCCAACTGGATCTGCTTGCGCTTGCCGAAATCCCAGCGCTGCACCGAGGGCCGGACATCGTCATCGGAATTGCGTGATTCGCCCAGCTCACCCGCGATCGGCGAATCGGTCCAGATGGCGCCGTCGGCGACCGCCTGCAGGTCGCCCAACCGACCGGCCGCTACCGGAAACGCCACGACCCGCTCGGCGAGGTGCTCGGGATCGACCCGCGTGGTGACCGCTTGGGAGTCGCCGTCATCAGAATGTTTGCCGGACCCGCTGCCGACATCGGCCGTGTCGTCCTTGCCCGCATCGGCGCTGCGGCCGGCGAGTTCCGGCTCGAAAGGCGAGGGCGTGTCCGCGGCCAGCGTGACGAGATAAGGCCTGGTGGCCAAGGGGAAAGCCAGGTCGAACACATGGGCGTCATAGACCGGGTCGAAGGTACGGGCGGACAGGAAGAACAGGTACTTCCCATCTGCGCTGAAGCGCGGATCTGAGTCGATGAACCGTCGGGTGGTCACAGCGGTGACGGTCCCCGTGCTCAGCTCGGCGATCCGAATGCTGCGCAGCTGAGCGGGTTCGGCTGCGGAGTACGCGAGCCATTTCGAGTCAGGCGAGAACGCCAACCCGGTGGGTTCGCCGACATCGCTGGATTCCAGATCGGTGATGGCCCCGTCGGCCACGGTAACCGTCAGCAGGCGGCCGTCGTGGGTAGCCACGGCCAGCGTGCCGGCGTCCGGGCTCGCTGCCAGTTCCAGCACCCTCCCCAGGCTGCCGCCCGCCAGTCGGCGGACGTTCCCATCGACGGTGGCGACTTCGATGGCGTCGTCACCGTCGGCATCGGTGACGTATGCGACCGAGGGAGTCGCGCCGTCCCCGGCGGGATTGAGCACTACCGGCATCCGATGACGGACGCCCGGTTCGGCGGCCAGCACTCGCGCCGGACCGTCCCGGTGGGTCAGCCAGCTGACGGTGCCGCGGGCCTCGATGGCGCTGGCTCGTCCGGTGTGGTCGACCGACACGCCAGTGAGGTGTTCGGCGGCGTCGAGCGACCGAGTTGCCCGACCGTTTCGAGGGCTTGCGAGCGAGATCTCGAGCTGGCGCGGCTCGGAATCGGCGGCAACGCTGTCCAGCGTCCACAACTGGCCGGCATGGGCATAGCTCAGCGCGTGCCCGTCGCCGCTGAGGTGGCGGGCATAGAACCGCTCATGGTCGGTGTGCCGGCGCAGGTCGGTGCCGTCCGCCGCCATCGAGTAGACGTTGCCGTGGCCTTCGAAGTCGGCGAGGAACGCCAGCCTGCCCGACGTCCACACCGGGTTGGACTTCGGACCGACGACATCGGACAGAATCTCGCAGAAGTCGGAGTCGGGCGCATCGGCAAGCCATAACCGGCCGGCGGTCCCGCCCCGATACCTCTTCCAATGCGCATAGTCGCGCATGTTCCCGGTGCCGACCACGACCGGACCGGTACCGGAGTCGGCGACGGCGTTGACGGCGCCGTACGGCAGCCGCTGCGGGGTGGCGTCGGCCCCTTCCGTGATGTCGATGGCATAGGCCCAGACGTGCTGGAGGAAGGGCTGCGAGCCGGCGGACAACACGATCAACCGGCCGTCCGGACCGAAGCCATGCACCGTGGTCGTCGCCGAACCGAAGAATGTCAGTTGCCGTGGGCTGCCCCCGGTCGTGGGCATCACGAACACCTCGTGTGTGCCGTTGCGTGTCGAAACCCATGCGACCTGGCTGCCGTCCGGCGAGAGCCGGGGACGCGCCACCACGACTCCGTCCGCTGTCAACCGCCACGCACGCCCGCCCTGCGACGGGGCGAGCCAGACGTCGTCCTCGGCCGTGAAGACGATCTGGTCAGCCACGATGTGCGGGTACCGGAGGTAACCGGTGACGTTGGTCATGAAGTGAAACCTTAATAAGCGTTGTCGAATGAGCGCCAAGTGATTAGGTGGCGGCACGCGAACCCGCCGATCGGAGGCATCACGATGACCATGCAGTCACCGCGCTCCGGAGGGCGACCCTGGCTGGTTCCGATGACCGGCCGGGACACCGGCGAGGCGCACCGGGTATCCACGCCGCTGGAGTTGCTGTTCGACCTTACCTTCGTCGTCGCCGTGAGCAGAGCCGCTGGCCAGCTCGCGCATGCCGTGAGTGCCGACCACCTCGAGCACGGCATCTTCGGTTACCTCAGTGTGTTCTTCGCGATCTGGTGGGCCTGGATGAACTTCACCTGGTTCGCCTCCGCCTATGACACCGACGACATCCCCTATCGGCTGCTCACCTTGCTGCAGATGGCTGGGGTGCTCGTGCTGGCCGCAGGTGTCCCGAGCGCGTTCGACAACTCCTTCACCGTGGTGGTGATCGGCTACGTCCTGATGCGGGTGGCGATGATCGCGCAATGGCTTCGCGCGATGCGCGGCGATCCGGATCACCGTTACGCAGCAAGGCGATACGCGATCGGGACAGCGATCGTACAGCTTGCCTGGATCGGCCGGCTGGCGTTGCCGCACGAGCTTGCTGCCGCCAGCTTCCTGGTGCTGGCGGCAGCCGATATCTGCGTGCCGTTCTGGGCTGAGCGGGACAACATGACCGGTTGGCATCCGCATCACATCGCCGAGCGCTACGGGCTTTTCACAATCATCGTGTTGGGCGAATGCGTGCTCGCCGCGAGCAACGCCGTCCCGATCAGCGCGGCGAGACCACGGATCGCCTTCGAACTCGTGCTCACCTCCCTCGGCGCGCTGGTCCTGTTGTTCGCGCTGTGGTGGCTGTACTTCCAACGCGAGGTCGGCGACGAGCTGGCTCGGCGCCGCGGCGGCATGTCCTTCCGGTGGGGCTACGGGCACTACGGAATCTTCGCCTCGCTGGCTGCGGTCGGTTCCGGGCTGGAGGTATCGGTAGCCGCGATCACCGAGCACCCGGCAGCAGGCCCGCGCCTGGTCGCGCTAGCGGTGGCTGTGCCGGTCAGCATCTATCTGCTGCTGCTGTGGTGGCTGCACTCAGCGCTCACCGAGCAGGCGTCCATGTCGTTGCTGCATGTGCTCGGCGCTGTCGCTGCCACGCTGCTGATCGCGCTGGCCGCACCGGCGCTGGGAACTGCGTGGACCGTTGCAGCCCTGTGCGTGCCGGCTGTCGTCCTGGCCGGGCTCAGTGCACGAGATCTGCACCGGATCGACGGGCAAACCGCCGATCCAGCAGCATGAAAAGCACCGACACACCGAGCAGCAGGACCATGATGCCGAGCGCGTTGCGCAGGGTGATCTGGTAGCCAAGCTTCGATACATCCACGAACGGATACGGGTACCAGTTGCTTATCTCGCCGTGGATCACCGTGTAGACCATGTAGAGCAGCGGCCAGATCATCGATGGCAGCAACGTCTCGGTGTCGATCAGGTCATGCGGACCGAACACCAACCAGCCGAGCAGGGTGATGATCGGCACCACGTAGTGAAACGCGGTGTTGGTGAGTGCGGCGACCCCGTGCAGGTTGACGATCGGCGCCAGCAGGGTGGCGTAGATGATGCCGGTGATGGTGATTCCCACGATCGCGTCGAGCCGAATCACCCGCCAGATCCGTCCGTCCCGCTGGGGATCGACGATCAGGGTGGCAGCAGTGATCGCACACAGGATGTTGCTTTGGATGGTGAAGTAGCTGAAGAACCGCAGGATCCGCTCTGCCACGTTCGGGAGCTTGCCGTTCGGATCGGTGAGCACGTGCTTGCCCTGGATGACCATCGCGAGCTGAACCACCACCGCGACGACGACCACCAATACGATGAGCAGATTCCAGATTTGGCTCGCCCTCGTCGCGGCGCGATGGTTCAACATGATCGCGAGGGTATCCATTCGTCAGCGGGCGCGGTTGTCAAGGCTGTGCAGGGACGGCGTGGGCGAAGAAGAACACCGGACCCCGTTGCGCACCGTCCTCGGGCAGATCGCGTTCTGGTCAGAGGATTCGGACGAGATCGCCGGATCGCTCATGCCGTCGGGGTCGGCATCCGATCAGTAGGGCAACAACGAATCTCAGCCGAGGCGAGGAAGGACACGTCATGATCACTGCAGGCCGCGCGTACCCCGGTCCGCACCCGGCTCTGGACGCTGCCGCCCGCCGGATGTTCGAGGCCGAGTTGGCATTGCATGACGCGCATCAGTCGCGAGTGGACAGCTGGATCGCGGCAGCGAGCGATCGGCTGCACGATGCCATCGAGCGCCACACCCAGGCCCTGATGGCCGCTGGCATCGCCGTCCCTGCTGTGTAGAAACGGGCTAGCGCGGGCCGTTAGGTTCGATGGGTGACCTGCCGACGCGACCGGACGGAGCCAGCGTGTTTCTGATCGTCCTGACCTATCTCGCGACCCGGATCGCGGCCGCCAAATTCGAGGCGGCACCGGATGACCACGAGACCGCCGCGCCGGTTTCGGAACGGGCCAGCCTTGCGGTCACTCCGCAGCCGCCCTATACGGCGGTGATCTTCTCCTCGATACGCACCGAGGGCGACAACGGATACGCCGAGATGTCTGACCGAATGGACGAGCTGGCGGCCCGCCAACCCGGCTACCTCGGCATCGAAAGCGCCCACTCGGACCTCGGGATCACGGTGTCGTACTGGGCCACCGAAGACGATGCCCGGAACTGGAAGCAGGTCGCCGACCATCGGCTCGCCCAGCAACTCGGGCGGCAGGATTGGTACGAGCGCTACCGCGTTCGGGTGGCCACGGTGGAGCGGGAGTACGGCTTTTCGCGAGACGGCTGAGCACGACACGCCAGACAAGCGGAAAGTTCTCGACCTCAGAGGTGGCAAACTTTCCATTTCCCGGCCGGCAAGGTGCTCAGAACGCGCAAAACGTGACCGATGAGGGTGCTGAGGCAGCGGTTCCACACGCGAATGAGATTCCATCAGATTTCAGTTTCACCGGATATGAATCAGCAACGGGAAAGCGGGCTCTGTAGATACCAAACGACCAATTCTCTTCGAAAGCGTGATCGCCATGACGAAAGCAACCAGCGCCGAGGCGCTCTTCGTCAGCAACCTGCAGCCGTCCGACCACCCCAGCGCCGAGCAGGTGATCACCGCGATCCGAGGGAGCCTGGCCGACAACGGCGGCGAATCGGGATGTGTGGTCGCTTTCGTGTCCGAGTACGGCGAGCACCCAGATGAGGCAGCGGACCGGATGCGCTGGGCGCTGTCCGTCGTCGCGGCCACCGATCAGACCGGCACCGTCGCCCTGACCAGCGCTGTTGCCGCCTGATGGGAACAGACATGCTTCCGGACGCCGAATTCAGCAGCCGCTGCACAGCCTGCGGTGAAGTCGACCTGGCCGTTGATCAGATCTGGCTGGTGCTCGCAGTCGCACCGTTGCGCAATCAGTACGCCTTTCAATGCCCGAGCTGTTCGGCTGTCGAACACCGAGCCGCAGACGACGACACCGTCGCGCTGCTGAGCCGCTTCGTCGCGGTCGAGCAACTGGAGATACCCGCCGAGGCGCTGGAACAGCACGTCGGCGGAGCCCTCACTGCCGACGACGTGATCGACCTGATGCTCAGCATCGCGGCATTCGAGACGAACGGCAGCACCACAGTCAGCTGACGTCCGACCCTCCGATGCAATTCGATCTGCCTCGCCCAGCGGCTACGCGCCGTCGCGCAACGTGCCGCTGGCGAAGCGCGAATCGGAAATGCCCCTCTTGAATGCAGCCAATGCAGCGGCCGATGAGTCGAAGCGCCAGTCGTTGGCCACCTGCTCGCCGTCGACGGTTTGAATGCCCCTGTTGTTGAACCAGACGAATCCGACGATGCGCGGGTCGGCAAGAAATCCGGCCAGCGCATTGGAGATCCAGGCCGACTTCTCCGCGGTCAGGTCCGCTCGGGTGCTCACATCGCTCTGCGCTGCAGCCGTCTCGGACAGGAAGATCGGTTTGCTCGACACCTTTTTCAACGCCGCGATGGTCTTTCCGAAGGTGGCGTCGTAGCCTGTGCCGGTCTTGGCCTGCCGGAGGTAGATCGAGGCACCGAGCCAGTCGACGTAGCCATCACCGGGATAGTCCTCGGCGAGAGTCGTCTGCCCGACACCGCTACCGGAGGTCGCGCCTGGCTTGAGGTTGTCGATCCTGGTTGGCGCCCACATCCAGATCGCGTTGGTGTTTGCGCCGACCTTGTTGAAGATGTTCCAGATATGCCGCCACGCAGCGATGTACTTTGCCGGCGTGTTGCCGTATGCGCCCGCCGACCACGGATACGCGTTGTTGTTCATCTCGTGGTCGAAGCGGATCGCAACCGGCAGGTTCGCACGCACTACGTCTCCGGCGTACTGATACAGGTAATCGTCGAGATCACCGGAGACGACATGAGTCAGCGTGTACTCGCTCGAATCGTGACCGCTTCCCGGGTCAGCGGCGACCGACATCCAGGTGATGATGGGTAACGAACCGCGTGACCATGCTTGCACGACCTGATCCGTCGGATAATTCGAATCGAAGCCGGAGAACCATTCCACCGAACTGGGCGCCTTGCCCGTTTGCTTCGCGAGGCGGTCGAACATGACGCTGTCGCCGGGTAATCCGTCCTGCGCGACACCGAAGTACTTCGAGTTCGGAGAGACCAGTTCACTCTTGGCCGCCGCGCTTGGAATCGGTGGAACGTAGGCATCGATCGGAATCGACTGCGCACGGTTCGGGTCGACGGGCAGGTTGTTGCAAGCGATTCCGTCGCCGTTGTGGGGTCCGGTTGCGCCGTCGAGCGAACCCGGGTCGGAGAGGTTGGCAATATAGCTCGTCTGGGCATCCTGCTGCCAGCTGAAATCGGCGCAATGCGGTATCGCCGCGGCACCGGAATTGATTGTCGTGACGGGGTTAGCTCGCTCCTTGACGACGACGTCGGTCTTGCCGGGGGCGTGGATGACCTGGTAGCCCGGTGGGCTGGGATGTGGCTTGGTCCGGTCCGGTTCGGGACTCGGTTTGGCGGGCCGCTTCGTCGGGGCTGTCGAGGTCTCGGACGCGCGCGCCGACGGCACGTTGGCTCTCGGTGACACCGCCGGCGTCACAACCTGAGCCTTCGGCCGGCCGCCAGGATGACCGGATACCGGCGACAGGTAGATCGAAGTGCCGACGGCTGCCAGGGACAATCCGATTACTGCGGTCGTGATCCGCTCCGACTGGCGAGACCCGCCGAACACCCTTTCAAACAGGGAGAACATCATAAGCGACTCCTACGATCAGGACGGCGGAGGCGATCAGGTAAGGCACCAGACCGCGCGGGTCACCGTCTTGGTTATCTGGGCTTTCATCAGCGGCCGCCACGGCACCAGAACCCGCCGTCGTACCGTCGGTCAGGGCGGACACACTGTCGACTTGCTCCCGGGTATAGGCGTGCGCCCTGGTTCCCCAACTCCCTACATGCCCCAGCCGGATGAAGCCGTACAGCCGAATCGGCATCAGCACGAAGGTGCTGAACAGGATGTAGAGCGGCTTCCAGAAGAAGTCCGCGGGATTCTCGGCCAAATGACGAGCCTGGCGCAGGCACATCGCCAGCGTCGAAGTGAGCAGCGTGAGCAGGACGATGGCTGGCAGCGCGTGATCTCGAACGTTGAGCATGCCGTCGTAGAGGTTGGCGCCGATGTGCATGTGCAGCCGGATTCCCCAGGCCGCGGCCGAACACAACCAGAGGAGCGGCAAAGCTATGTCGGCAAGGAAGAAGAAGGCAAGCATCGGCGCGTGGGCAAGCATCCACGGCAACATCCGCAGCGTGTTGTACTGACTCCCCCGAGCCCATCGGTACTGCTGCCTGATCAGTTTTCGGAGCTTCAACGGCGCATCGGTGTAAACCAGGCTGGTCGATTGGTAGACGGTGCGGAATCCCTGTTTGAGCGTGAGGTTGGTCAGGGTTCGGTCGTCGGAGATCTCGAGAAAGACGCCCAAGAAACGCTCGGACATGAAGTCCGGCATGACGCGCTCCAGGATGCTTCGGCGGAACGCGATCGTACGGCCGGGCAGGCAACCGACGCTGCCCAGCACGCTTTGCGCGGGCATCGTGTACAGCGCGCGACTGTTCTCCAGCCAGTCCGCCCATCGGGTAAGGAATCCCCTGCGCGGATCGAGGATCCGTTGCTTGGTCGTGACGCCCCCGACACCAGGGTCGGCGAACGGTTTGATCAGTTCGTCGTGAGTTCCCGGAGTCCAGACGGTGTCACTGTCGACCAGCAGGACCACCTCGCCGGTGGACCGCTCGACGCCGGCCCTGACGGCGTTTCGCTTTCCGGCAACGGGAATCCAGACCCAATCGACCTCGGCGAAGTCTGTACAGATTTCTTCGAGCGCAGTGTTCCGCCTGCCGTTGATGACCACGACCACCTGGGTGGGCTGCTGTTCGACGATGCGCTGCAACACCTCGCGAAACAGGTCCAGTGGTTCGTCCACTACCGGTATGACGACGCTGGTCGTGACGGCATATGGCTCAGTCCACGGCCGGTATTGGCGCGAGAGCAGGAGCTTGACCAGCCAGACCAGCCAGGTGAGCAGGACGAACACCGAGAACAGGTAAAGCCGCGCGTTCTCTTGGATGGAATGGCGTAACTGCAACAACCCGATGAACACTTCGATGCCTCGCAACGGTGAGAGGAAAGGGATGAGGGCGTAGCGGTGACGGGCAATGTAGAACCGGCGATCCGGTTGCCGGTCACCTGGCCGCGGTGAGAAGCGGCGTGACCATCGGTGCGAGCCAGGCCGCGAAGCTGGCACTCATGTGCGTGCTGTTGCGGTAGACGAGGTAGTTGCCGACCACCGCCGGACAGGTCCTGGCGGTGCACAGCCAACGTTGCGGGTCGACCACGGAGAAGCCTGCCTTCTGAATCGACGGCGCCATCGCGCGATGACGTTCGGGATAGCTGTATGCCTTCGCGACCGCGAAGTTGCAGGCCTGGGCATCACCGAGGTGGCGGGCGACGCAGCTGGGCATGTCGTAGTTCGGCACCGGGATGTCGGACATGAAGATCACCCTGGCCGACGTCGTCGACCTCAGCGTCTTGAGCGTGCTCACGGTGGCTGCCGCGAATTCGGAGGGCGACACTGTGCCCGACACGACGTTCTCGGATTGACCGATCACGATCACGCTCGGCTTGAGCGCGGCGATGCGGGCCAGCGTGGCCGTACGCCAGGAGTCGCATTCGCTGTATCGCCGATTCAGACTGTCGGCGAAGACGCTCATTTGGGCGGGCGGGCACGCGGCCTTCGTCCAATTGACGATCTTCCAATGGGCGTGTGCACCGGCTTTCGCGAAGGCGGGCAACCATTGCTCGGCGTGCGAATCGCCGAAGATCACAGCGGTGTGCTTGCCCTTCGTATCACCGAACACGCAGCCGCCCTGCTGGCTGGCGAGGAAGTCCGCGTGGCAGCCGTCTTTCGACGACGGCGGCGTGTCGCCGGCCGCCTCAGCCGGCTGCGGCGTGAGGTTGCGGGGCACCTCTTTGGTGTGCAGGCCGGCGGCAACGGCAGCCTGCATTTGCTTGGTGACGGCAGGTGCTGCCGAGTCTGCCTGCACGACGGTGATCGCAGCTCCCGATCCGACCAGGGCAGGTAGGTGCTGCAGGACCAGCACCGCCGCGACGGCGGTGCTCGTCGACAGCACCAGCCCGTTGGTCAACCATCTCAGGTTGCCAAGGCTCAGCGCACGCGCTCGGTCCTCGATAACGAAGTAAGTGATCACCGCGGCTACCAAAGAAAGCCACACCAGCATGACCCGCTGCACCGAGTTCAGCGAGTGACCGATGATGGCCGGGGCGAGGATCAGGATCGGCCAGTGCCACAGGTACCACGAGTAGGAGACCCGCCCGATACATTGCATCAGCGGTTCGCCGAGCAGCCGCTCGACGCGACGTGGCTTGCCGGCGCCGCAGGCGATGACCATCGCCGCGCCGAGCACCGGGATCGCAGCAGCCGAGCCCGGGTAGGGCGTGAGGTCACTGAACACGAACACGCTGCCGACCATGCCGAGCATGCCGATGAACGCGCCCAGCTCGGCAACGGCGGGTGGCAGCCGCGCCAGCCGGGTAGCGCCGACCGCCACCAAGGCTCCGATGGCCAACTCCCATGCCCTGGTGTGCAACGAGAAGTATGCCCACGGCAGCGAGGTTTTCGTCACCGTCACCGAGAACCGGAAGGACACTATGGCGATGACGACGAGGCCCAACGCCAGTAGCGGCGTTCGGAATCGGCGACCGATGAGCGCGACCGCAACGATCAGCAGCGGCCAGAGGAAGTAGAACTGCTCCTCGACACCGAGGGACCAGAAATGCTGCAACGGGGAGACCGCATCGGACTGATGCAGGTACTCGGTACCACTGACCGCAAGTCGGTAGTTCAGGCTGTAGAAGGTTGTGTAAATCGCGTCTACGGCGATCGTACGAACCTGGAGTGCCGGTGCCCAGAACCGTGCAATCAGCACTGTCGCGATCACAACCGTGGCACTGGCCGGAAGTAGCCGTCGAACGCGACGGGCGTAGAACGTCGGCAGCGCGCGTATGCCGCTCTTGCCGACCGCCGACAGGAGTTGCCGGGTGATCAGGAATCCCGAGATCACGAAGAAGACGTCAACGCCGACGAAGCCGCCGCGAACGCCGAGCCCGGCGTGATAGAGGACGACCGACAAGACTGCAAACGCCCGCAGACCTTCGATGTCCGGACGGAACCGGCGTGGCTGGCCTGTTTGCGGTCTGCTCAGCCCGGAAGTCGGCGGCGCCGAGGGTAGCTGAAGCGTGCTTGTCACAAGATCCACACCTCAATGCGGGCAGGCAACAGCAGCATGGCGCGCACCGGGACGGATCCTCCGAGCATGCTCGGGGTGCAGCTGCGTTATTGCGGACGGGAACGAAGCTCGCCGCGCTACCTTACTGATTTCCCAGCAATTTGTGTACTAAAAGTTATCGAATGACTACATAAGGTAACGACTGGAGTGGTCCCTGGCTCGACGACGGTCTCAGTCCTGCCGGCGCCGCTAGTTGATGACCACGGCCGAGGTGGCCAAGTTTCTCCGCACTTCGGCTCCCACAGTGCGCTACTGGGGCTCGAAGCACTCTGGCCCGAAGAGCTTTCGCTTGCCGCGACGTGTCGTCTACTGGCGCAGTGACGTTCTCGCCTGGCTCGCCGATCAGCAGGCTACCGAGGGGCACCCGAAAGCCTCCTGACCCACTCAGGCCGACATGGAGTGCCGCCGCGCCAGACTTTTCGCTACAACGCTGTGGCACGGGTCGTCAGCGGCGTTCTCAACACTGGCTTGGTCACAGCGCCCAGCTTCGCCTGCGACGAACTCGCTCCCGATGTCTTCCGCTGCGCTGCCACTATTGCTTCTTCTCGTTCGGGTACATCTGGAGCCACAGGTTCAGCACGAGTGAGACTGCTTGCGGGAAGGGTCCGGGCTTCGACGTCGTAGCCGCCAGCGAGCAGGACGTAGCGCGCCGGCCACGAGACCGGCAACGGAGGTAGCTGCCGCGGCGGGTCGGCCCCGTCTCGCTCCGCCCATACCTCCCGAGCCGAGTCTGCTACCGGGCCGGGACTGAGCTGGTCGTTCTCGATCAGGATGACCAGGTCGAGCAGGTCGCGAACCCGGGAGTTCTCGCGATCGCCGAAGTCGCGGGTCATCGCATGAAACTTCTCGGCAGCGTGACGATGAACGTCGATGATCTCGACATCTGTCGTCGAGATACCCGCGAAAGCGAGTGAGTTCGGCAGCGGGAGCCGGTCGGTCGCATGCAGTTCGTGTGCCCGCGGTGAGACGTCAAGCTTGATCGCGCCGAAGTGTTTGCCTGCCAGGGTTGCCGCTACCGACACGCGCCACGTCAGGTGGCCGCCGCCATCCTCACGCAGCGCTGCTGGCTCGGAGACCTCCAGGACGAACCGATCCTCGAACGAATCGCCGGAAAGCGCGTCGATCAACCGCTCGTGCAGATCGGCGGCATCGAGGATGACGTCGCGCAGACCTACGTCGATGTCCTTGGTCAGACGTGCCGCGTCGCTGAGTCGAACTTCAAGGGCCATGCCACCCTTGAGCACCCAGAGTCCCGGTTCGGCGAACTGCAGGCGGGTGACTATCCGCTCGAACAGGACCCGTCGGCGCAGCCGGTCAAGTGCTATTCCTGTCTCTCGCGAGGTCGTGAAGAGGCGATGCTCCAGCGCGGTCCGGAGCGCCTGCGGCGAGCCGTAGTTCATCGGACCTCGCTTCGATTGAGTGCGCGCTCCAGATACAGCGCGGCACGTGCGTCGACGACCTCGGCGCGCGATCGAAGTGTCTTGACGCTCACCAGGCCGCGCTGGCGAGCGTCATCTACCGCCCGAGCAAGCTGGTCCTCGTCCGGGGCCGAGGCTGCGACATCGATCAGCGACCGCGTCGGCGTCGTCACGCGGAAGCCGGTTCGATCCTGCACATCCGCGTCGTCAAGTTCGTCGCGGTGCAGGACCACGGCACTATCGCGCATCGTGAAGGTGGCGGGCACGGTCAGATGCACGCGCGCCGATTCGTACTCACCGATGCCGTGCACGGCGAGCGCCGTCTCGTGTGACACGACTCCTCGGCCGCGCGACCACAGTGACCACCTCACCAGGTCGTCATGCAGGTCAGGTATCCATTCCGCGAGCCGAAACAGACCGCGCTCGAGGCGCAGCCAGTTGCCGGCCGAGACGTGATAGGCCTGCGCCTGGTACGAGTACCCAACGTCCTTGGCCTGAGCAGCGGTGAAGTGCCCGGCCTGCTCCGACGCCAGGGTGAACAGCCGTCGGCGCAGGTCACGACGATCGACGGGCATACGGTTGATCCTACATCGAAACTTGAGTTTCAACACTTAGTTGGCGTCAGAACTACAGATTTCATTGAGTTATGGACCGTACGAGCAGATGCGCTTGCGCACACCACTTGTTAGCGCGTGGCCATTCGAGTTCAACGTCTGACATCACGTGGGCCTACCGTCCACCCACTGGCACGTGGCCGCAGCCGACGAACGAATGGGACGCGAGGGAGAGCGCAGCTCATGGCAAGCATCAAGCGTGGGCCCGACGGCAGGTGGCGTGCCCGCTACCGCGATGACCAAGGTCGAGAGCACTCCCAACACTTCGATCGCGAGATCGACGGCGAGACGTGGCTGGCCGGGCAGACCGTCGCGGTCGCGACAGGAGCGCACATCGTCCCGCGGCTGAGCAAGGTCACCGTCCAGTCGTTCTACGACGATTGGTCGGCTCGTCAGGTGTGGGCGTCCGGCACCCGCAAGATCAAGGCACCCAAGTACGGCTCGGAACGCGTCATCCACCTGCCCGACGAGCTCACCACGCTGCTTGGTCAGCACGTCGAGGCGCACACCTTCGGTCGCGCGGCGGACCGTTGGATGTTCCTGGGCGAGCCGGGCGACCCGCCGCACCAGAACACCGTCGGCTGCTGGTGGCGCAAGACCCAGACTGCGGCGGACGTGTCCGGGATACGGCTGCACGACCTGCGCCACTTCTACGCCTCGGGGCTCATCGCGGCCGGTTGCGACGTGGTCACCGTGCAGCGCGCGCTCGGTCATGCGTCGGCGACAACGACCCTGCGGACGTACGCCATCGATGCCGGGCTCATAGCGGCATCGGGCTCATAGCGATCTCCTCGGGTCCGACGGTCCACCTGTGGCCATCGGCCGAGGATCGCAGCCGCGCCGCGGCCGCCGATCTGATGCGCTCTGCGACCTCGCCCGAAAATTCTGCGGACTCTTTGCGGACTAGAACCCCGAGATAGGCCTCCGGGGCCGGTTATTGCTGGGATTCCGGGGTTGATCAGACGTTGAAGCGGAACTCCACGACGTCGCCGTCGGCCATCACGTAGTCCTTGCCTTCGATGCGCACCCTGCCGCGCGATTTGGCCTCGGCCATCGAACCGGCGTCGACCAGGTCGGTGAAGGACACCACCTCGGCCTTGATGAAGCCACGCTCGAAGTCGGTGTGGATCACGCCGGCTGCCTGGGGTGCGGTCGCCCCCCTGCGGATCGTCCAAGCCCGCGATTCCTTGGGACCTGCCGTCAGATACGTCTGCAGACCTAGCGTCCGGAACCCGACGTGGGCAAGCTTGTCCAGGCCCGATTCCTCAACACCGATCGACTGCAGCAGCTCCAGCGCCTCGTCAGGCTCGAGCTCAACCAGCTCGGATTCCGTTTTGGCATCGAGGAAAATGGCCTCGGCCGGAGCAACGAGCGCACGCAGCTCGGAGGTGAATTCCTCATTTGCCAGCTCGTCCGGGTCCACGTTGAAGACGTAAAGGAACGGCTTGGCGGTCATCAGGTGCAGCTCGCGTAACGGCTCCCGATCCAGCCCGGCTGCGAAGATCGTGCTGCCCTCCCCCAGCACCTGCTGGGCTTGTTCCACCGCAGCCACCACAGCCACTTTGTCCTTGTGCAGCCGAGCTTCCTTCTGCAGCCGAGGCAGAGCGTTCTCAATGGTCTGCAGATCAGCCAGAATCAGTTCGGTGTTGATGGTTTCGATGTCGTCGGCCGGCGACACCTTGCCGTCAACGTGCACCACGTCCGGGTCGGTGAACGCGCGGATCACCTGGCAGATCGCATCGGCCTCGCGGATGTTGGCCAGGAACTTGTTGCCCAGCCCCTGACCCTCCGACGCGCCTCGCACGATGCCGGCGATGTCGACGAAGCTCACTGTCGCCGGGATGATCTTGGCCGAGCCGAAGATGCCGGCCAGCACCTGCAGCCGGTCATCGGGCACCCCCACCACGCCCACGTTCGGCTCGATCGTCGCGAACGGGTAGTTCGCGGCGAGCACATCGTTGCGGGTCAAAGCGTTGAAGAGGGTGGACTTGCCGACGTTGGGCAGGCCGACGATTCCGATAGTTAGAGCCACGAAGCGGCAGTCTACGGCCCGCACCGCAGCGCTCCGGCACGTCGGCGTGCCCGCTGGACTGCCACTCCTCAGCCGGTCGGCGCCGCTCCGGACCAGGCTCGTTCGAGCAGGGCCAACAACGACTCGTGGTCGACCGGACGCGGATTCGGGTACGGATTGCCGCCCACCTCGGCCACCACTGCGCCAAGCGCGTCGTGCGGCAGGCCCAGTTCGGCCAACGATCGCGGTGCACCCAGTCGCCCCGCCAACTCCCACAGCCCGAGGGCAGGGTCCTCGGCGTTCAGCGCACTACGCAACGCGGCCAGCGCCGCCAGCGCTGCGGGTGCGTTGTAGGCCAGCACATGGGGCAGCACGACGGTGTGCGTCGGCGCGTGCGGTAGATCGAAGGATCCGCCGAGCACATGACACAGCTTGTGGTGCAACGCCATCGTGGTACCGCCGAGGCACAGGCCGCACAGCCAGGAGCCCTGCAGCGCGTCAGCGCGCGCCTCCGGATCGCGCGGGTGCGCGGCGATCGCCGGCAACGACGACACGATCAACCGAGCTCCCTCGGCGGCCATCAGCGAGACCATCGGGTTCGTATCGGGCGCGTACAGCGCTTCGACGGCGTGCGCGAGGGCATTGATGCCGCTTGTCACCGACGTGGAAATCGGCAGCGACTCGGTGAGCTGCGGATCGTAGACAACCGATGCCGGCAAGACCCGCGGATCCCGTCCGGTGGTCTTGCGACCGTCCTGGGTGATCCCCCAGACCGGTGTCATCTCCGACCCGGAATACGTCGTGGGCACCGCCAGGTACGGCAGATCGGCCTGTAACGCCAAGGCTTTGGCCAACCCGATGGTTGAACCGCCCCCAATGGCCAACGAGCAATCTGCGCGCAACGACAGCGCGGCTGAACGGGCTTGCTCGACCGAGGCGATCGGCACATGCATCACGGCGCCGGCGTGCACACCCGCCGCGCGCTCGCCGAGTAGTTGGGCAGCATCGACCGCGAGTTGGCGATGCCCAGGCGTGGACAGCACCAATACCCGAGCCAAACCCAACCGGTCCACCTCCTCAGCGATCTCGCCAAGCCGGCCGGCGCCGAAGCGAACCCGCATCGGCGTGGCCGTGTAATCGAAGGCAGTCACATCGGTTGCAGAACGAGCTCGACCGACGCGTGACGTAACGGAGCTGTGGTCGACCAGCGCGCCGCCTGATCGGCATCGGTGACGACGTCGAACGGACGCACCAAGGAATCCTTGACCGCGAATACCGCGTCGGAATCGAGGTATTCGCTGTCGGCCACGAAGATGTGCGTCGTCAGCGGCTTGTGCCCGGAGGCCGTTGCAATGAAATGAATGTGCGCCGGTCGGTAGGGATGCCGACGGGTCGCGGTCAGCAGTCCGCCTACCGGGCCATCCACCGGAATCGGGTAGTAACGAGGCATCACGGTGCGGAACCAGAACGTGCCGTCCGCGTCGGTGGTGAGCAGGCCGCGCCCATTTCCGGCGGGTTGAACATCGGGCTGCTGCACGTCGTAGAAACCATTGTCGTCGGCCTGCCACACATCGACGGTCGCGCCACCGAGCGGGGTACCGGTTGTCGACAGGACACGACCGGTGACCACGCATCGTTCGGGACGTCCGACCAGATCGATCTGGGCGCCATTGGGCAACGGCGGCGAGCGGACGAGGTGGAACGGTCCGAGCACCGTCGATTCGGTGGCATCAGGCGAGGCTTGGCCGTTGATGGTTTCGAGCAGCATCGAGACACCGAGAACGTCGGACAGCAGGATGAACTCCTGCCGCACGTCGGTGCACTTCTGCCCGGTACGGGTGAGGAAATCGATCGCGCGCTCCCACTCCGCGTTGGTGGGCTCGACCTCCCGGACGGCCTCGTGCAGGTGCCGGATCACGCTGTCCAGAATGGCGCGCAGCCGGTCGTCCGGCGTGCCTGCAAAACTGGCCAGCACCTGCTCGGTCAGGTCGGTGGAGGCATCGGTCACGAAGTCATCCTTTGGCGAGAATCGTGTGAACAGCAGCATTCAACCTATCGGCCGCGCCGTCGTCGAACCTGACATGACGGAAGCACACATAGCCGTCCGGACGAACGAGCAGGCAGCCGGAATCGGTGACCTCACGCACCAGTGACCAGGTTCCGTACAGATCCTGGTAGTCCCGACCCGGACCGATCACCGCGATGTCGATCGGCAGCCCGGTGGCGGTGCTGACCTCTTCGACCGCCGGCGCCCACCCCTCGCCACCGATGCCGGTCAGAAGGGTGAAGCGACCATGCCCACACACATCCAGCGTCGACAGTCGTTGCGTTCCACGCCCCAACCAGGCATGCGGGACCTTCGCGCCGGGCCGAGAACTGAGCTGGTGGAACAGCTCCGGATCGCGGTCGAAACCGGGATCGGGTGAGCCGTCATCGACCACCGCCTGCGAGACGTAGCGCTGGTTCATCTCCACGCCGTGGGCGTTGAACTCGTAATCCTTGAACCTGATCGCCTCGCGCAGTTCCCGGCGCTGCCGCTCGGCCTCGGGCGTGGCCTCGGTGCGGGCGGCCATGTTGCGCCGCATCTGCTCCGGATCGTCAGTGGACAGCAGGCCGAGCGCCGCGAAGATCGGTGCGGTCTCGGCGATGCTCAGGTTGGCGCGGTCGACCACCTGCCGCCCGATCGGAGCCCGCTCGGCAGTGTAGGAATCCAACAGGGTTGGATCGGCGATGCCGTCGAGTACGAGCTTGAGCTTCCATGCCAGGTTGTAGGAGTCCTGGATCGAGGTGTTGGATCCGAGGCCGTTGCTCGGCGGATGCCGGTGTACGGCATCGCCGGCGCAGAACACCCGACCGGCAGAATACCTTGTGGCATAAGCGTGATTGACGGTCCACGCGGAGCTGGAGGTGATTTCGAGGTCGATGTCGTCATCACCGATCAGGGTGCGCGCGATCGACCTCGCATAGTCCTCGCTGAGATCCGGCGCCCCGGCTGACACGTCGTAGCCCCAGACGATCAGCCATTCGTTCCAGGGCCGAACCATGCGTACCAGGCCGGCTCCGATGCCGCCGACGTCCGCGCCCGGCGCGAGCACCCAGTACAGCACGCTCGGCCGATGTGCGACGTAGCGCGACAGGTCGGCTGTGAAGCAGATGTTGATGCTGCCGGCGACCGCCATCTGGCCCGCCATCGGCAGATCGACAGCGTTCGCGACGGCGCTGCGACCACCATCGGCGCCTATGACGTACTTGGCCCGGATCTGGTAGTCGTCTTCGCGAAGCCGATCGTGAACGGTCACCGTGACCCCGTCGGCATCCTGCTGCAAGGACTCGAACGAGGTGTTGAACCGAAGCGTCGTTCCCCGAGACGTCGCGGCGGTGATAAGGATCGGCTCCATCAGATGTTGCGGGGTGTCGTTCATCCGAGTCGGACTTGCCGCCTCGTGATCGGCCTGCCGGTAGGGGTCGTTGCCCCATGCCCACAGCCGGCCCAACTCCTCACCCGCCAGACTGGTACAGAACACGGTATTGCCCATCAGATGCTGGGGTGTCGCCGCCGCGATCACGTCGGGCTCGACACCCAGATCCCGCAGCACCTCCATCGTGCGCTGGTTGGTGATGTGGGCTCGCGGCGTGTCAGAGAGTGCGGAGTACTTGGTCACCACGATGTTGCGGACGCCGTAACTGCTCAGCGCCAGCGCTGCTGAGGCGCCTGCCGGTCCGCTGCCGACGATCAACACGTCAGTCTCGATCTGCTGGCTCACTTGTGCACCCCATCGCCCGAACGCATGCAATCTCACCGTGACACACGCTGGTTGCAGACGCAACTACTTGTAGCAGCGGGCCCGGTCCGAGCAGTCCCTCACCGGTTGACTGGCGCGCTCCTCCGTGTCAATATTCAACACATGATGAATATAGCGGCGATCGAAATAGCGGGGCTCGTCGTGGTTCGCGGGTCGACGGTTGTCATCGACGGGCTCGACGCGAGCGTGCCAATCGGTTCGATCACCGGTTTGATCGGGCCGAGCGGCTGCGGCAAGACCACGCTGATTCGCGCGATCGTCGGAATTCAGATCCTGCGGTCCGGCTCCGTCTCCGTGCTTGGCAAGCCGGCCGGCTCGGCCTCGTTGCGAGAGCACGTCAGCTACATGACACAGGGCAGTTCGGTGTATCCGGACCTGACCGTGCAGCAGAACCTTCGTTACTTCGCTGATCTGTCCGGCAGCGCCTCCTCGACCATCGACGCTGCACTGGACGACGTTGCCCTGACCGACAAGCGCCACGATCTGGTGGGCAATCTCTCCGGCGGTCAGCGCACTCGGGTCTCGTTGGCTGCCGCATTGCTGGCACGCCCGGACCTGTTCCTGCTGGACGAACCCACCGTCGGCCTCGACCCCGTCTTGCGTCGAGACCTCTGGAAGCTGTTCAGCGAATTGGCCGAGGCCGGCAAAACACTGCTGGTAACCAGCCACGTGATGGACGAGGCAGCCCGCTGCGAACGGGTATTGCTGATGCGCGAAGGACGTTTGGTCGCTGACGAGACTCCGGCCGGTTTGCGGGAACGCACCGGTAAGGACGACCTCGAGGAGGCCTTCCTGACATTGGCCGAGCGATCAGGAAGTTCGGACCGAAATCAGTCCTCGACGGAACGGAGCGCGTCATGAACCTCACCAGGACGTTGGCCACTACGCGTCGGGTGCTGCAGCAGTTGTCGCACGACAAGCGCAGCGTCGCGCTGATGATTCTCGTCCCCTCGCTGCTGCTCATCCTGTTCAAGTACGTCTATGACGGCAACGAGGCGCTGTTCGACCGGATCGGCCCGCAGCTGCTGGGTATCTTCCCGTTCATCATCATGTTCCTGGTCACTTCGATCACGATGGTGCGCGAGCGGACGTCGGGCACTTTGGAACGGTTGCTCACTACCCCACTGCTGCGCGGCGAATTGATCCTGGGCTACGCGCTTGCATTTGGCCTTGCCGCATTGGTGCAATCTCTCGTCACGGCATCCGTCGCGATCGGCCCGCTCGGTCTGCAGGTCAAGAGCGTCTGGGTGATCGTGCTGTTCGCGGTGCTCGACGCGCTGCTGGGCACCGCGCTCGGGTTGTTGATGTCGGCGTTTGCCACCACAGAGTTCCAGGCGGTTCAGTTCATGCCGGCAATCGTGCTGCCGCAACTGTTGCTGTGTGGCCTGCTCAATGACCGCTCCCAGATGGCAGAGGTGTTGCGCTGGGCATCGAATGTCATGCCGCTCAGCTACGCAACCGAGGCATTCACGGCCGCGCGCAGCCAGGTCGGGTTCAATGGCACCATGTGGCGCGACCTTGCCGTGGTCGTCGGCTGCCTGCTCGCTGCCATCGCCCTGGCCTCGTTGACATTGCGCCGTCGAACAGCGTGAGCGGCGCCAATGACCCTGCGTCGCCGAACAGCGTGAGCGGCGCCAATGACCCAGCGCCGTCGAACAGCGTGAGCGGCGCCAACGTCAAACGGGGGCCGGGACGACCGCGCGCCGGGTCCCCCACCGATACCAAGGACCGGATCGTTGCCGCCGCCCGCAAGCGATTCGCCACAGACGGATTCGACGGTGCCGGGTTGCGGGCAATCGCCGCGGACGCCGGTGTGGACGCCAGCCTGATCCGGCATTACTTCGGCGACAAGTCCGGCCTGCTGATCGCGACCATGCAGCTGCCGGTGAACCCGGTCGAGCTGCTCACGCCGCTGCTGGCCGCCGGACCGGACGGGCTCGCCGAGCGCATCCTCAGCACTTTCCTGTCCGCGTGGGATCCGCATCGCGACGTGTTCAGCGGATTGATCAGAACGACCGTCGGCTCGGCCGATCGCAGCGCGCCGATGATGCAGATCCTGCGTGGTTTCATCCTGACGTCGCTGCGGGACGTCCTCACCGGGCCGGATCGCGAATTGCGCGCGACGCTGTTCGCGTCTCAGCTGTTGGGCATGGCGGTGCTGCGCTACGTCCTCGAGCTCGATCCGCTCGCCGACGCGCCGGTGGAGCAGGTCGTGTCGCTGTACGCACCGTCGCTGCAACTGTTGCTGACACCGACACGCTGAACCGGTGGCTGCGCGAAACTGTCGGTATCGGCGCGCACCCTGGTCGACATGGCTGTTCTCTGGTTTGTCATCGGCATCGCGCTGGGCGCGGTGGTCGGTTATCTGTATGCCCGCAACCGATCTGCGCTCTCGGCACTGGCCCGCGCGCAGGTGGACGCCGCCCGCAGCGGTGCAGCCGGTGATCTGGCGGCCCGACAGCAGTCCATCCAGGCTTTGGTCACGCCGATGCGCGAGGCATTGGAGCGTGTCCAGGCCCAACTACATACCTCCGAGCGAGATCGGCTCGCGGCCACCGCCTCGTTGGACGAGCACCTGTCGATGATGCGGCTCAGCGCCGACGAACTGCGGTCGGAAACCTCACAGCTGGTCACCGCGCTGCGGGCTCCGCAAATCCGCGGCCGATGGGGCGAACTGCAGTTGGAACGCGCAGTCGAGGCAGCCGGCATGGTGGAGCACGTCGACTACCGGCGGCAGGCCAGCGTCACCGGTGTGGACGGCACTCGCCGGCCCGACCTGGTGGTCACCCTGGTCGGCGGCAAGCACATCGTGGTCGATTCGAAGGTCGCCTTCAACGGCTACCTGGAGGCGATGGAAGCCCGTGACGAGCAGACCCGGACGTTGCGCTTGCGGGCGCACGCGCGTCAGCTTCGCTCGCACATCGACGCGCTGGCCGACAAGTCCTATTGGGATGCCTTCGACCCCAGCCCGGAGTTCGTGGTCTGTTTCGTGCCGGCAGACGCTTTTCTCGACGCGGCGCTTCGGCAGGACCCGACGTTGCTGGAGCACGCTTTCGACCGCGACGTGGTGATCGCGACGCCGACCACGCTGGTGGCGTTGCTGCGCACCATCGGATACACCTGGCGGCAGGAGGCACTGGCCCGCAATACCGCCGAGGTCAGCAAACTTGGCCGCGAGCTTTACCAGCGGCTGTCGACCATGGGCGAGCACCTTGACAAGCTGGGACGGTCGCTGTCCGGGGCGGTAGGGGCGTTCAACAGCACGGTGGGTGCGATGGAAGGCAGAGTGCTGGTGAGCGCCCGAAAGTTGGCGGAATTAGGGGTGGTTGATCCACATTCTGAGCTCGCCGAACCTGAGCAGATCCTCGGAACTACCCGCGCACTTACATCGGAGGAACTAATCAGCCAGGTACCGTAAGTTCCCGTGCAGTCATCGAACGGAGCAACCTACGTGCCGGAAAAGTCAGACACGTCGTACTTCGAGGGCTTCGGGGGCTCCGGCAACAGTGACGATTACGACGAAGCGGTACTGAGCGGCGCCGACCGGCCGCCCCGCAGGCGGCGCAGCAGGCCCACTGAGCGCGGGCTGCCGGGCTGGCTGGCCGTCTTGTTACTGCTCGCCATCGCCGGCATCGGCGGGCTGATCGACCAGGTAAGCGGCGCATCGATCCAGGGTGCCTTCAACTACGGGCTCATCTTCGCCTCGCTGGTCGCGATCGTCGTGGTCAAGCGCAGCCAGATGTTCAGCGTCGTCATCGCCCCGCCGCTGGTGTACTTCGCGGGGTCGGCAGTCAAGCTCTACATCTCTTCCGGTGGCCTGCACAGCCGTTCCGCGCTCATCGACGCCGCGTCCAACTGGCTGGTGTACGGCTTTCCTGCCATCGCCGGCGCCACCGCCATCGTCCTCGTCATTGGTGGCATCCGGATGATCATCCACAAATAGCTACGGATGGGTTACGGCAAGTCGGCTCAGGCCTTCGGGGTCACCGGCAAGCCCTTGCGCATCTCGCGGCGTAGTTCCTGCGGGAGCGCGAAAACCAGCCTCTCCTCGGTGTGGCTCACCTCCCGCAGATCGCCATAGCCCCGCGCGGCCAGCCAGTCGGCGACGTCTTTGACCAGCACCTCAGGGACCGACGCACCGGAAGACAACCCAACCGTGGTCACACCTTCCAGCCATGCTTCGTCGATGTCGTCGGTGTTGTCGACCAGGTAGGCCTGCCGTGCGCCGGCCGCCTGCGCGACCTCGACCATTCGTACCGAGTTGGACGAGTTCGCCGAGCCGACCACCAGGAACAGCTCCACCTGCGGGGCGATCGCCTTCACCGCGGCCTGCCGGTTCTGGGTGGCGTAACAGATGTCGTCGCTGGGCGGTGACTGCATCAATGGGAACTTTTCCTGCAGGGCAGCCACCGTCTGCATCGTCTCGTCCACTGACAGCGTGGTCTGGGAGAGCCAAACAACCTTCGCCGGATCGCGGACCTGCACCGCAGCGACATCAGCCGGGCCGTCCACCAGGCGGATGGCCTGCGGTGCCTCGCCGGTGGTGCCGACCACCTCTTCGTGGCCCTCATGCCCGATCAGCACGATGTCGAAGTCCTCGGCAGCGAACCGGCGGGCCTCGTTGTGGACCTTCGTGACGAGTGGGCAGGTGGCGTCGATGGCGCGCAGGTTGCGCCGCGCCGCCTCTTCGTGGACCTCGGGGGCGACGCCGTGCGCGGAAAAGACCACGATGGCACCCTCGGGCACCTCGTCGGTCTCCTCGACGAAGATCGCGCCGCGGGCCTCCAGGGATCGCACCACGTGCAGGTTGTGCACGATCTGCTTGCGGACGTACACCGGCGCACCGTAATGATCCAGCGCGTGCTCCACCGTCTGCACCGCGCGGTCGACACCCGCGCAATAGCCCCGGGGCTTGGCGAGCAGAACCCGCTTGGTCGGTCTGGTGTCGCCACGAGTCGCGGCTGCGCTGTCAGACATGGCCTCAATCGTACGTGCGACCAGTTCGGCGCCTGACCACACCGATCCGCCCTCGCATCCCGGCCCGCGGTGCGGCAGGCTGGAGCCATGTCCACGTTGCCGACCCCGATCAGGGTCATGCTCGGCCTGGCGGCCACCGCCGCCGAAGAGGCCAAAAAGCTGCCCGAGACGCTGCCGAACGCGATGACAACCGTCCCCATAATCGCGGTGTCGACCGCGATGCAGGCCTCGCTGCGGGTCCAGCAGCAGATCGCAATATTGGCAGCCAAGGGCGACGACGTGCTGTCCCAACTGCGCGGTACGTCTGATCAGGCACCGCCGTGGGCGACCTTTGACGACCCGCCAGCCGAACCGGAGGAGGGCGCAGGCAAGCCGCAGGCCGCCTTCGACCGAATCGACTACGACCACACCGGGTTCACCGAGGGCGATGAGAACTCGCGCGGCCGCTGGGACGCGGTCGGAGTTGCCGACGAGGACGGCCGTGCAGACGCCGCACCAGCCCCCGCCGATCCGGTCGCAGCCGCACCGGCGACACCGGTCAAACCGGCAGCCGCCAAGAAGCCCGCGAAGCGAGCCGCCAAGAAGGCCAAACCCGCGGCGACCGAGCAGCCCCCCGTCGCCGAGTGAGCCGGCTGGAGTCCTCGCCGGAATCGCCCCTGCCACTGCGCCGGATCAGCCAGGCGCTCAGTGAATGGATCGGTCGGCTCGGCGAGGTGTGGATCGAGGGCCAGGTCGCGCAGTTCGTGCGGCGTCCAGGCGTGCAGACCTACTTCCTGACCTTGCGCGACACCGATGCCAACATCTCCATGCAAGTCACCTGCCATCGGTCCGTGCTCGTCGATCCGCTGGCCGAAGGCGCCCGTGTGGTGCTGCGGGCTCGACCGGATTTCTACGCCGAGCGAGGCAGCCTGAGCCTGCGGGCAACCGAGATTCGCCAGGTTGGACTGGGCGAATTGCTCGCCCGCATCGACCGCCTGAAGAAGCTGCTTGCCGCCGAAGGACTCTTCGATGCCAGCCACAAACGCCGGCTGCCGTTCCTGCCGCACACCATCGGCCTGATCACCGGCCGGGCCAGTGCCGCCGAGCGGGACGTGGTGGAAAACGTCCGCCGACGGCTGCCCGGCGCCCGGTTCGCCGTCGAGAGCACCGCAACCCAAGGCAATACGGCGGTCAACGACATCATCGCGGCGCTCAAACGTCTGGACGCACAGACCGAGGTCGAGGTCATCGTGATCGCCCGGGGCGGTGGCAGCGTCGAGGACCTGCTGCCGTTCTCGAACGAGGCATTGCTGCGCGCGGTGTCGTCCTGCCGTACCCCCGTCGTCTCTGCGATCGGGCACGAAACAGATCAGCCGTTGCTGGACTTGGTGGCCGACCTGGCGGCGTCCACACCGACCGACGCGGCGAAGCGGATCGTGCCGGATCTGGACTCCGAGCTGCGTGAACTGTCCGATGCCCGGGCACGCTTGCGCGGCACCATCCACCGCCGGCTTGACACCGAGCGGGAGCTGATGGCCGGGCTGCCGGAGCGGTTGCGGCGCACCGTGTCGACCCTCGTCAGTGATCGTCAGGACGAGTGCGTCCGGTCGATCGAGCGGTTGCGGCAGCGACTGGGGTCGTTGCTGGCGCTGGCGCACGCGGAGAACGAGCAGCTTCTCGCGCGGGTGGTCAGTCTGTCGCCACAGGCTGTGCTGGATCGCGGCTATGCCGTGCTGTGGGATTCCGAAGGTGCGCTGGTCCACGATGTGGCCGACACCTTTGACGGTGAGCAGCTGCGGGCCCGGGTTGCCAGGGGCGAGTTCGAGGTGACGGTCGGTGCCGCGCCGGATGCCGAGAACCAGAAACACTAGGGTTGGCCGCGATGAGCACTCCGACCAGCGATGACGGCGCCACCGCAGACAGCGCCGCCGCAGACCGCGCCACCGCCGATGGCATCAGCGCAGCCAGCGACGATGTCAGCTACGAGCAGGCGCGCAATGAGTTGCGCGAGATCGTTGCCGCGCTGGAATCCGGCGGCCAACCTCTGGAACAGTCGCTGGCACTGTGGCAGCGCGGCGAGAAGTTGGCGGGCATCTGTCAGCGCTGGCTGGACGGTGCGCGGGCTCGGCTGGATGCGGCCATCGAGGCCAGCGACTCCAGCTGAACGCTAGCTTCGTCCGCCGATCTCGCTCAGCTCGCTGAGCTCACCGCATCGAACCTGCGAGTGCGATCAACTCAGGTTCGCTGGCTGAGCCGGTCACCACCACGGTCACCGAACCGATGGTGTGCCGCAGCAGCTCGCGGCCCTTGCCGGTCTGATAGCGGTCCCACTGGGCACCGTTCACGGTCACGATGCCGTTTCCGGTCAGCGGGCCGTACTGGGCGGCCATCGCGTCCGGTGCATCGTTGCTCTCGTAAAACTCGGCGTACTGCGTCTTAGGCGTCACGTACCCGATCAGCAGGCTGGCCGGTGTGCCCGCGCCGCTGGGGGTGAAGGCGTCCGAGGTCGGCCGCCACTTGTCATCCAGGCCCTGGGGCACCAGAACGGTGAAGCTGGCCTGCTGGCGGGCGGCCTGCACGGTTCCGGTGATATCGACGACGTGCACCCCGTCGGTGGACGTGTGCTGGCGCGGCCATGCCAGCACCACCAACAAGCCGGCGATGAACAGCACCGGGATCAGCGCCCGCCACAGGTTCGAAGTGGTGCGCAGGCGCTGCCGTTCTGCCGAAGTCAGCGGACGGGTCACCCCACTATGGTCACTTGTCCTCCAGTCGGCTGCCTCACCGGGTCCCGGTGGTCCTTGGCGACCTCGCTTGCGTCGTCGCGCGAATCACCAGGTGCGGTGCGAGCACGGTTTCGCGATCGGCTACCGGCCGCGCGACAGAGCCATCGCCGGATCGCACCTCGATGCGCCGCACCGCGTGCTGCACGGCCAACTCGGCCAGCTGCGTGGCGTCCTGGCTGATTGTGGTGAGCCGCAGGTAGGGCAACCTGGCGACCTGGCTATCGTCGTAGCCCACCACTGAGATGTCGTCGGGAACGTCGACGCCCTGCCGTACGAAGACGTCCAGCAGCCCGACCGCGCTGCGATCGTTGTAGCTCAGCACCGCGTCAGGCAGGCCCGCTTCGATCAATCGGCGGGCCGCATCGGCGCCGTCCTCTTCGGTGTCGCCACCGGGTTCCACGGCAATCTGGTCGGCGAGGCCGGCCCGCTGCATTGCCGCCCGGTATCCGTTGCGTCGCGCGGTCGAGGCGGGCGCCTTGCCGCCATCGATATGAACGATGCGGCGATGCCCCAGCCCGACCAGATGATCAATGGCCAGCCGAACTCCTACGCCGTCCGCGGCGCGCACCACGTCGACGTGCGGACTACGGGCCGGCTGACCGACCACCACGACCGGCAACTGCTGCGCCAGCTCATCGAGCGCACGCGGGCGAACCAGCGCACCGATCAGCATCGCGGCCTCACACCGGTATTCCAACAGGGTCTCGATGGCCCGGGCCGAGTCACGGGTGCTTGTCACCGCACTCAGTACCACCTGGTACCCCAGCGGTTCGGCCGCTGCGTAGATTCCTTCGGCGACATCGGCGTGAAACGGATTGTTCAGGGCCATCGTGACACCGAGCAATCGGCTCCGGCGCCCGGCCAGCAGCCGTGCCCTGCTGTCGGGTCGGTAACCAAGATCGGCCGCAATCTCCAGGACCCGCTGCCGGGTCTGCTCACTGGCGCCAGGAACCCCGCGGATCACGATGGACACCAGTGCTCGCGACACCCCTGCCCGAGCTGCGACGTCCTCGAGCGTCGGCGGCCTGGAGAACTCGTCGCTCACGCATTGCCTCCTGGATCGAGTTGACGCTACCATCGTGGGCAACCATACTTGAAGACGACTAGAGCGCTCTAGCTACTCACCCGGGATGGCTCCGCGGTGTCGCCGGGTGCGCACCTTCGACATCACGCGACACCCCCGAGGAGTTCAGGATGACCGCCTCAGCACCTTCGTCATTCCGCCGACGCATCGCCGGTGCCCCGATCTCCTGGGGCGTATCTGAGGCACCAGGGTGGGGACACGAGCTAGCCGCCTCCCGGGTGCTCGCCGAGATGCGCGACCTGGGCATCCGCAGCACCGAACTCGGCCCGACCGGATACCTCGGCGCGACGCCCGAGGACGTCCGCGGCTTGCTTGCCGAATACGACCTGCGACTGGTCGGCGGATTCCTACCGGTGACGATGCACGTCGATGCAGCACTCGACCTGTCCGAGGCCGAGCAGGCCATCGCAACCCTGGCAGCTGCCGGATCCGAGGTCGTCGTGCTGGCCGCTCAGTCCGCCGATGGCAGCTATGACCGCAAGGTGCCGTTGTCCGATGACGAGTGGCCGATCCTGTTGAGCAATCTCGCGCGACTGCAAGACCTGGTCGCCGGCTTTGAGATGACAAGCACCCTGCACCCGCACGTCGGTACCGCCATCGAGAGCCGGGACAGTGTGCTTCGGCTGCTGGACTCCAGCGACATCAAGCTGTGCCTGGACACCGGCCACCTGTTGATAGGTGGCATGCAGCCGATCGAGCTGCTCGATCAGGCCGCCGACCGCGTCGCCCACGTTCATCTCAAGGACGTCCGAACCGCCGTTGCCGAGACGGTTTCGGCCGGTGACACAAGCTATCTCGATGCCGTCCGCGCTGGTTTGTACGCGCCACTCGGCGATGGAGATCTCGACATCGCCGCGATCGTCTCAGCGCTGGAGGGCTCCCGATACTCCGGCTGGTATGTCCTGGAGCAGGACTGCGCCCTGCATGACGAGCCACGTCCCGACCAGGGTCCGGCGCTGGATGTCCGTCGCAGCATGGACTTCCTCGCGGCAGTGGACGATCACATTCGTATCGGGTCATGACCCGGCAACCGCTCGGCATTGCGGTCATCGGTTACGGCTGGATGGGTCGTGCGCACACCCATGCCCACTCGCGGTTGCTGCACCACTTCCCCGAATTGTCGCTGGCTCCGCAGTTGCTGGTGGTCGCCGATCCGGAACCGGACCGGTTGGCCGATGCCCAGGACCGGTACGGGTTCGTCGATGCAAGGACGAAGTGGCAGGACGTGCTGACCGACGAACGGATCGGCGCGGTCAGCATCACAGCGCCGAACTTCCTGCACCGCGAGATCGGCGTCGCGATGGCCGAGGCGGGCAAGCACATCTGGATCGAGAAGCCGGTTGGGCTGCAGGCCGCTGATGCGCAGGCCGTCGCCTCAGCAGTCACGTTGTCGGGCGTGCAGGGCGCGGTCGGCTTCAACTATCGCAACGCACCTGCCGTCGAGCATGCGCGCAGCCTGATCCAGGCCGGGGCGATCGGCCAGGTGACCAACGCCAGTTTCCGGTTGCTCAGCGACTACGCGGCGCATCCGCAGGGTGCGCTGTCCTGGCGATTCGAGACGGAGCGAGGTGGTCCGGGGGTGCTCGGCGACCTCGCGTCACACGGCGTGGACCTGGCGCGCTTCCTGCTCGGCGACATCGCCTCGCTCGTCGCCGAGACCGCAATCTTCGTCCCGACCAGACCCCGGCCAACCGGCACCGGAAGTCATTTCGCCTTGGCCGCAGGGGGTGAACTCGGCACCGTGCAGAACGAGGACTACCTGAACTGCCTGCTTCGATTCACCAGCGGCGCGCGCGGATCGCTCGAGGCGAGCCGAGTCAGCGTGGGTGATCAGAACAATTACGGCTTTGTGGTGCACGGCAGCAGGGGGATGCTGGCCTGGGATTTCAGGCGGATGGGTGAACTGATCACCAGCATCGGCGAGGACTACATCAACCAGCCGGCCACTACGTTGTACATCGGTCCCGGGCACGGCGAGTTCGAAGCGTTCCAACCCGGCGCCGGCATCCCGCTCGGTTACGACGATCTGAAGGTCATCGAGGCGGCTCGTTTCGTGTCATCGATCACGGACGGGAAGTCGCACGGCGCGACCCTGGCCGATGCCGTGCACAGTGCGAATGCCCTGCAGTCCATGGTGGAATCGGCTGCTACCGGCAGCTGGGTGCCCGTCGCAGGGTGACCGGCGGCACACCGTTTCTGTAGGCGGCCCGACGTGTCGGCGATCAGCAGTTACAAGCCGTTAATAGAAACCCCGTAAACAGGACGTGTGCCAGAACACGCCTGGTACGGAAACACGGTGCCCGCGTTGACCGTTTGAACTGGTGAGACGCCGGGACCGTCCCGCACTTCGAATCGGAGAGACCTTTCAATGAACACGGCAAACCCCAACTCCACCTTGGACGCCCGCCTTGCGGCCTTGCAGGACGAGTACACCTACCGAGTGAACATGCTGCTCGAGGAGGATCGCACCGACCTGGCCGCACGTCTGGCCGAAGAGTACGTAGAGGAAGCTCACCAGCTCGTCCAGGCCGCCAGCTGACCCAGGGTCATCGCGTGATCGCCTCATCGCGGAACCGGATCGACAACCTGGACAGGGCGGCCGGACTCCACCGACGTCCTGGCCGCTAGCGCGATGGACAGTGCACGTCGCGCATCAGCCCCCGTCACAGTGGGATGCGTGCCGGTTCTCACACAGTGGACGAAATGCACCAGCTGCGCGGTGTACGCGTGACGGAACAGCTCGGTGTTCAACCGGACGGTGTCGATAGCGATGCCGTCGGCCTTGTAGGCGGTCATGGCAGTTCGTCGAACGTCCCCGGCCGTGACCATTCCCGCCGAGCCGAACACCTCCCCCCGGATGTCGTACCCGTAAACAGCCTGGAAACTGGCTTCGGCGGTGGCCATCGCCCCGTTGTCGAATCGCAGGACCACCACGGCAGTGTCGAGCAGGCCGCGGTCTTTGAAGTCCGGCCTGATCAAGGCATCGGCGATCGCGTATACCTCGATCGGCCGCGCACCCGGGTTCAACCAGGACAGCGCATCGAAATCATGGATGAGCGTCTCGAAGAAGATCACCCATGGCTTGACCTTGCTGGGATCGGACAGCCCGGGGTCGCGGGTGACCGAGCGCATCAACTGCACCTGACCGACATCACCAGCCACGATCGAATCGTGCGCGGCCGCGAAGTCCGCGGCGAATCGTCGGTTGAAACCCACCTGCAGCGCCACACCCGCGGCCTGCGTCGCCTCGATGGCCCGATCGGCATCGGCGAGAGTGAGTGCCATCGGCTTCTCGCAGAACACCGCCTTGCCCGCCGCGGCAGCAGCCACCACCAGATCGGCGTGGGTGTCCGCAGGCGCTGAGATCAGCACCGCGTCGACCTCCTCGGCTGCGAACACCGCCGCGGCGTCTGTCACCGCGCGTACCCCACCAACCGAGCTCGCTAACCGCTCGGCAGCGCCCGGCACCGGGTCCGCGACCATCGACAGCACTGCACCGGGAACCCGCTGCGCAATGCTCTGGGCATGGAAGGAACCGATCCAGCCTGAGCCGATCAGCCCTATCCGGACCGGGGAATCTTTCCCGCTCGCCGTCACCGCGTCCACCGGAGCTGCCGGCTCTTCGCGCGGTCATATTCGGTGCGACCGGACAGCTGGCGCGGAACACCGACCTCCCACCACGCGCCGGACTCCGTCCAGGTCGACGGGTGGGTTCGGCACACCAGCACCGCGGGCCGGTGCTGCTCGATCGCCTGCCGCCTCGCCGTTGCGTACCCGGCCCGGAGTTCACCGACACCAGCCCCGGCGGGCACATCCACCACAGCACAGCCGAGCGACGCGGCGTGCGCGGCGAAGTCGACCCGGACTCCGCCTGGTTTGGCGCCTGGGCCGGCGCAGTCTGCGAGCAGGTTGTTGAAACCCTCGCCACCCTGACCGGTCTGCAATCGATGAATCACTGCGTAGCCACCGTTGTCACAGACCACCGCAACGAACGGGTGTCCTGCGAAGGCGGCAGAGAACAGTTCCGAGTTGAGCATCAGGTACGAACCGTCACCGAGCAGCGCCGTGACCAGACCGTTCGGGTGCGTGCCGGCACGCGCGATCGCGGCACCCCACGGGCCCGCGATCTCATATCCCATGCAGGAGAAGCCGTATTCGAGATCCATCGTCGACCCCGAGGTGGCACCGGCAGCCACGGTCGGCCCGGTGCGCCAGCCGCCATTCAGTTCGCCCGGAATTCCACCGGACGAACCGAGCACGTAATCGTCAGGCCCGGACGCATCGTTGACCACCCCGACGACCTGGGCGTACGTCAGCGAACCGTCCGGCGCGACACCGGCTCGCAGCCGATCGATGTGCGAGTCCCAGTCGCCGCGTACCGCGCGAGTGCGCTCGGTCCAGTCCGGCTCGGCGCTCCAGCCGGACAAGTTCTGCGTTATTTCAGCGAGGGATTCGCGCGCGTCACCGACCACCGGGTGAGCACCGTGCTTGACGGCATCGAAGCGCGCGGCATTTACCGTCACCATCCGGACATCTTCGCCGAACACCGTCCAGGACGAGGTGGTGAAGTCCTGCAACCTGGTGCCGACCGCGATCACCACATCGGCATCGGCGGCCAGCGCGTTCGCCGACGCCGAGCCGATGGTGCCCAGCGGCCCGGCGTTGAGTGGATGCGGATCGGGCATCATCGTGCGACCTGCCGCGGTCTCGGCAACCGGCACGCCGTGCGTTTCTGCAAAGTCCAACACCGCTGCGCCGGCACCCGAATATCGGACGCCGCCGCCGCAGATCAACAGCGGCCGACGAGCGCCGCGGATCAATGCCGCGGCCTCTAGCACCGACTGCCGGTCTGGCCGAGGGCGCGGTACCCGATGCACGGCAGGCGAGAAAAGCCCTACCGGGAAGTCGAATTCCTCGACCTGCACGTCCTGGGGAAGTGTAAGAACGACCGGCCCGGTATCAGCCGGGTCGGTGAGCACCCGAGCCACCTGGGGAAGGCTGGCCAGCAACTGCTCGGGCCGCGTGATCCGGTCGAAGTACCGGGCGACGGGCCGAAACGCATCGTTGACGGTGACCGTCGCATCGCCGAACGACTCGACCTGCTGCAGCACCGGGTCAGGGGCCCGGCCGGCGAAGGTGTCTCCTGGTAGCAGCAGCAGCGGCAGCCGATTGGCGTGGGCCAAGCCGGCCGCGGTGACCATGTTGAGCGCTCCCGGTCCGATCGACGAGGTCGCCACCATCACCTGTCGTCGGTCCATCGCTCGGGCGTAGCCGGCCGCGGCCAGCGCCATACCCTGCTCGGTCTGGCCCCGCCAGGTCGGCAACTGATCGGCGGCGTCATGCAGGGCAGTTCCCAGGCCAAGCACGTTGCCGTGCCCGAAGATCGCGAATACCCCTGCAAACAAAGGGACTTCGGTGCCGTCGAGAAGTTCGGACCGCTGACTGATCAGCCACCTGACCAGAGCTTGCGCAGTGGACAGCCGGACCGTGCCGGATCCGGTATCGGTCATGATGAGCTCCCGTCGTCGCGGATCAGGCCGGCGTTCTTCGCGGCAGTGGTCGACGATCCGGTCGACAGCTGCGGCGAGCAACGCGGATCCGTCGGCATCCCCGTCCAGGAATCCCGGATCCAGCTGTGTGCAGGGTCGTCACAGAAGGCCATCGACCGTTCCTCGGCCGGCCCGGCCAGCACGTTCAGGTAGTACATCGGGTAGCCGGGTGCTGCCACGCATGGACCGTGATAGCCGTACGGGATCAGTACGACGTCACCGTCGCGCACCTCGATGAACTCATCCAGCGCAGGCAGTCCGGCCTGGTCGTGCTCAGGACCGGTGTACGTCCGGTGCAATCCGAAGCCGTTACGACTCGGGGTGATCTGGTCCTGACCGGCGATCCGGTAGTAGTAGATCTCCTCGTTGACGATCTCGCAGCCGGCACTGGCATCATGCTTGTGAGGCGGATAGCTGGACCAGTTGCCGGGCGGTGTCAACAACTCGCACGAGATCAGTCGTTCGGCGTGATCCCACACCCCCGGAACGCCGAAGTTCACCACCTGCCGGGTCGCGGGACCGGCGCCTCGTACCTCGACCGGGACGTCTTCGGCGGCACCGTAAGCGGCCGGGCGACGTTGCGAGCAGCGAGCCGAGGGCAGCGCGATCGTCGTGTCACGCGGGCTCGTCAGCGTCAGCACACTGTCCCGGCCCGCGTAACAAAAATCGGTGACACCGGTGAACACCGACGCCCGGCCACCCAACTCGAAGCTCGCCTCGAGCTGGTCCCCCTCATCAGCCACCGAGACGGCGCAACCACCCGACAGCGGAAGGACAAAGACCTCCGAATCGGCGGTGCGGACCGTTCTGGCAATCCCCGCGCTCAGCTGCAGGATCGACAGTCCGCACCAGTCCCAGCCAGCCTGTTCTGGCGTGACGACGACATCCGCGGCCCCGTGCGACGCTGGTATGTGCAGGCTCATCGTCATGAGGTCGCCGCCCGGAGCACCCGCGCCGCAGCGTCCACGGTTCCGGCAACATCGCCACCCTCCGGGTACAACACGGTGCGACCGATCACCAGACCACGGACCACATCCTGGCGCAGCGTTCGCCCCCACGAGGCGACCTGTGCGGCAAGGTCCGGACCGGGTACACCGCCCAGCACCACGCAGGGCAAAGTGGTCGCGCCGTACACCACGTCCGGGTCGTCGCAGGCCGGCATCTTCAACCAGGTGTACGCACTCGTGGTCCCCAGCGCGGATGCCACAGTGACGGCTCGAGCCAGCGACGCCGAGTCGTTCAACAGCACCAGCGAACCGTCCTCGGCACGTCGGTAAGGCAGTGGCTCAACCATCGCCATCAGCCGGCGCCCGGCCAGCTCCGTGACGGCGGCGGCGCACGCCTGCAAGGTCGCAACGGTGCCGGGATCCTGATCGTCGATGCGTAGTAGCATCTTGCCGCCGTCCAAGCGACAGTCGTCGATGCTAGCGGCGTCGTAGCCGGTGAACCGGTCGTCCATCGTCCACGAGGCGCCGTCCAGGCCGCCACGGTTCATCGAACCGATGACGACCTTGCCGTCGAGTGCGTCCAGGAGCAGCAATTCCTCGATGACATCAGGCGAACCCAGCACCCCGTCAACGTCCGGATGGGCCAGCGCGGTGACGAGCCGCTCGAGCAGGCTTCGCCGGTTGGCCATCGCCATCGGGTCACGGCCGGTTCCCAACGCCCCGCGGGCGGGATGATCGGCAGCCACCAGGAATATCGTGCCGCGGTCGTTGAGCAGTTGCTCGGGCCTCTTTCGCTTGGCGTAGCCCTCTGCGATGGCATCCGGACTGTTGGTGCGGCTCGTCAGCAACCGCAACCACTGCTCGTCGCTGATGTAGCTCATCTAGCTGCCCTGCTGCTCATGCGACTGCTCATCGGACCAGCCCTTCGGATACCCCGCGACGAGCCACCATCGCATCGAGTTCGGCGATGGTGGGCATCGCCTCGGCGCAGGCCAACCGGGATGCCACGATCGCACCTGCCGCATTGGCGTATTCGGCGCACCGAACCGGGTCCCAGCCGGACAGCAGGCCATGGACCAGGGCGCCCCCGAACGCATCGCCGGCACCGAGACCGTTTACCACCTCCACGAGCTGCGGAGCGACGGTGCTCATGCCGTCCTTGGTCGCCACCAGAACACCGTCAGCCCCCTTCTTCACAAGCACGATCTCCACGCCCGCAGCAAGCAATCGGCGGGCAGCCTCCTCGGGATCGGCAGTGCCCACCGCCACCTCCACCTCGGCCCGGTTACCGACCACGACCGTGACGTGCCGCAACATCCGCTCGTACTCCTGGCGCGCCTGCTGCGGCGACGGCCAGAACATCGGTCGCCAGTCCAGGTCGAGCACAGTCCAGTTGCCGTCACCTGCCTCGGGCCGGCCCCGGTGCGTCAACATGTCCAGCTGTGTCTGGCGAGCAGGCTCTACCGAAACCCCGGTGCCGGTAACCCAGAACAGCGGCACCTCGCCGACGACGTCCCACGGCACATCGTCGGCCGTCAGGGTGAGATCAGGGGCCGTCGGCAGCCGGTAGAACAGCAGAGGTGGATCGGCTGGCGGGTCCAACGCACAGAAGACCACCGGAGTCAGCAGGTCGGCAGCGGTGCCGACGAAGCGTGCATCCACTCCGAAGGAGGTCAAGGCCTCACGGACGAAGCACCCGAAGTCATCGGGGCCGACCTTGGTCAAGACGGCGGCCGCCCTGCCGAGCCGCGCCGCGCCGACCGCCACGTTAGTGGCCGTTCCACCCAGGAATTTCGCGAACGTACGGACTTCCGACAGCGGCACACCGGATTGTTCCGGGTACAGGTCGACGCCGACCCTACCGACCGTCAGCACCTCGAGGGGTGCCCGCGGCGCAGTCATGCCCGCCGACCCTGCGAGTAGAGATCCGGCTTGTCGGAAAGGGTGATTTGCTCACGTACACCGCTGTGCAACGCGCGTATCCCTGCCTCGGCGACCGCAGTCGCCACGTAGCCGTCCCACCCAGATGCGCCACGCCACGCGGTGGCTAATTCCGGAGCAGCGTTGCGATCCGCGAACCCTTTGCGAGCTGCCGTCAAGGTGTCGACCCAGTCCTGCAACTCCAGCCGGTACGCCTCTGCGAACCGCGGCCGCCAGTCCGCCGGGACCGACCGCCCGGCCGAGGACCTCAGCCTGGTCAATGTCGGTGGCGGCGCATCCAGGCAGACCGCGCCCTGATCGGCGAGTAGTTCGCACCGCACGTCGTAGCCGTAGCCGGCGTTGACGTACACCTCGACATCAACAAGGATTCCGGTCGCCGACTCGAACACCAGGAACAGCGGGTCCTGGGTGTCACCGGCGACGGCGCCACGACGAGGCCTGTGCACGGTCACAGCGACAAGCTCGTCAGCGAGAAGCCAGCGGGCGATGTCGATCTCGTGCACCGCTGATCCGGAAATGAGCGCAGCGGTAGGTACATTCGGCGCCTGTTGATTGCGATGCGTGCAGTGCAACATCAGCGCACGCCCGAGGTCGCCTGAGTCCAGCTGCCCGCGCAACTGGCGATATCCCGGGTCGTAGCGGCGCATGAAACCGACGCTGACCAGCCGCCGCCCGGAGTCAACCTCGGCCGCGACGATCCGAAGGCAGCCATCAGTATCCGGAGCCAACGGCTTCTCGCACAGGACGGGCTTGCCTGCTGCTATACAGGCCAGCACGAATTCGGCATGGGTCGCGTCCGAGGACGCGATCAGCACCGCGTCGACAAGGTCATCCTTGATCAGCACCATCGGATCGTCGAACCGCCGGGCGCCGTCGATATCGGCGGCCACCCGTGCTACGCGCTCTGCATCCACGTCGTACAACGCAGCCACTTCGACCCCGGACACCACGGCGTTCAACAATCGCGCGTGTTCCGAACCCATCACCCCGGTGCCGATCACACCTACCCGCAACGTCATTCAGCTATCCCTGCTCTTCGCGCGAGCGCTGCGATGTCCACTCGTCGGAGTCCAGTGCCGCTCGGTCAGCTCTCACTTGAGGGTCTTGGTGTCCTCGAGCAACTGCTGCGCAATGCCCTTGGTGTAGCCGTCTTCCTCGCCGCCGCCGCGCTCCAGTTCATGCGCCAACTGTTCGAGTTCGGCGCCGCCGGCCATCAAGCCGGTCAGCTCAGGAAGGGTGATCTCCGACTTCGCAAAGTCACCCAGACTCTTGCCTCGCTTGAGCAGCAGGAACCGGTCTCCGACCGGGTACGCATGATGCGGATTGTGGGTGATGAAGATGACGCCCAGACCACGGTCGCGTGCTTGCACGATGTACTTCAGCACGACACCGGCCTGTTTCACACCCAGTGCTGAGGTCGGCTCGTCGAGGATCAACAGCCGGGCCCCGAAGTGCACTGCACGGGCAATCGCCACTGATTGCCGTTCGCCGCCGGACAGCGTGCCGACCGGTTGATCGGTATCGCGGATATCGATGCCCATGTCGGACATCTCTTTGCGGGTAATCCGCTTGGCGGTCTGTTCGTCGAAGCGTTTGAACGGCCCCCAACCCTTTTGCGGCTCGGACCCCAGGAAGAAGTTCCGCCAGATGGCCATTAGCGGCACCATGGCAAGGTCCTGAAAGACCGTCGCGATACCGGCATCGAGCGCCTCACGCGGAGTGCTGAAGGTCACCGGCTTGCCATCGACGAGCAGCTCGCCGTGATCGGGTTGGTACACCCCGGAGAGGATCTTGATGAAGGTCGACTTGCCGGCACCGTTGTCACCGAGCACGCAGGTCACCTGGCCGGCCCGAACCGTCGTCGAGATCTCCGACAGCGAGATGACGCTGCCGAACATCTTGGTGACCTCGCGGATCTCCAGCAGTGGCGCACCATCGGTGTCAGCCACTACCTCACGTAGCTCGGTCACGTCCTCGACCGCCGGCCTGTCCTCGTTCGTTGGGTTGTCCGACATCGCAGTTACCTCCTGCTCTGTTCGGCGAAGCGCCGAACGAACTGATTGGCCAGGACGGCGAGCAGGAGCATCGCGCCGACGAACAGCTTGAACCAGTCAGAGTTCCAACCGGCGTACACGATGCCCTGCTGAGTCATGCCGAAGATCAGGGCGCCGACCGTTGCACCGACCGCTGAACCGTAGCCGCCGGTCAGCAGGCACCCGCCGATCACCGCCGCCACGATGAAGATCAATTCCTGGCCGATCCCGACCTGAGCCTGAATGGTCCCGAACCGAACGATCTGGGTGTTACCCACGAACCAGGCGGCGGTCGAAGTAAGCATGAATAGCAAGATCGTGGTGCGAGCTGTCGGCACACCGACGTTCTTGCTGGCGTTCGCGTCCCCGCCGGTGGCAAAGATCCAGTTGCCGAACCGGGTCTTCAGCAGCGCATATGAACCGAGCACCGTGAACAGGACCCACCAGAGGATCGCGATCTGGAACTTCGCACCACCGATGGAGATCGTGCTGCCCAGCACGTCCTTCAACGCCTTGTAGCCCGGAACCAGATCCAGATTGGACACCTGGACGGTGTTGGTGACCTGTTTGGTCACACCGAGGTTGATGCCCTGCAGGCCGAGGAACATGCCGAGCGTGATGATGAAGCTCGGTAATCCGGTCCGGGTGACCAGGTAGCCGTTGATGAAACCGATGAACAGCATCAGCAAGAGCGACACGACCAGCGAGGCATAGACGTTGAGTCCCCAGTAGGTCGTCATGATTCCGGTGGCCAGACCTGCGGTACCGGTCTGGACACCGGCCGACAGGTCGAAGTGTCCGCCGATCATCAGCATCGCCACCGGCACCGCCATGATGCCTACCGTCGATGCGGTGTCGAGCCAGTTCGCGGCGCCGTTCATCGATCGGAACACGTTGGACTGGAAAGCGAAGAAGACGAAGACCACGATTGCGCCGATCAGCGCGCCGAATTCCGGTTTGACGAGCAGTCTTCGTAGCACCCCTACATGAGCAATGCGTTCATCGACTGGCGCGACGGTGGTTGCTGTCATCGGGTGCCCCCGCTAGCAAGCTTGATGACAGCGGCAGCGTTCTGCTTCGTGATCAGGTTCGGCCCGGTCAACACGGGTTGTCCGCCTCCCAGCACATTCAGGTTCGACTTGTACTGCGTAAGCATCACGACCGACAGGTAGCCCTGAAGGTAGGGTTGTTGGTCGACAGCGAACAGAATCTTGCCCGCGTCGACGGCCTTTGCCACGTCAGCGTTCAGGTCGAAGGTGACCAGCTTGGCTGTCGAGTTGGCCGATGCGATCGCCGGCTCGGCGATCGAGGCGACCTGCGCGCCGAGCGTTACGACGCCGTCGATGGATTTGTCGGACTGCAACTTCGCCTGGATGATGCTCTGCGCCGACGGCAGGTTGTTGTTGTCCACTTGCAGGTTCGTGACGGTGCCCCCGAGAGTGGCTTTCACACCCGCGCAGCGTTGCTCGAGTGCGACGTTGCCGGCCTCCTGGATCACGCAGATCACGTTCTTCACGCCGTCGGTCTTCAGCTGGGTACCGACTGCCTGACCGGCCACCGTTTCGTCCGAGCCGATGTGGGTCAAGGCTCCGTAGCCTTTCGACTCAGCCTCTCCCGCATTGATCGTGATCACCGGGATGCCGGCGGCAACCGCCTTCTCGACAGAGGCTTTCAATGCCTCCGGGTTGGCCATCGAGACGACCAGTCCGTCCGGTTTCTGGTTGACCGCCGCGTCGATGAGCTGGGCCTGGGTCGTCGGGTCGCCGCTGCTCTGATAGCTGACGTTGACGCCCATGTCCTTGCCGCCCTGTTGCACGCCGGCCTTGACGATGCTCCAGAACGAGTCACCCGCT
>DASXHV010000027.1:0-40343 GCA_036488285.1 Jatrophihabitans sp.
ATGACGACAGTGTTGAGCAACGCGCCGACGGTTCGCCGAGCTTCGGTTTGAGCCTGTGGACAAAGGGCAATCTCGCGGAGTTATCCACATTCTGTTGCTCGCCCCCCCGATGCGCCCCGCGGTGGGACATGGTCGAGCTTCACCGCATCGTCAATTGAAGGAAGGCCTTTCGATGACCAATGGTTTGAAGGTATCGCCTCAACAGCTCAGCGCGTTGGGGGGCAATTGTCAGCGCACGGCGACCGACGTGCGCGGCCAGCACACCGCACTCAAGGCCCGACTGACACCGCTGTTCGGAGCTGACTGGTCCGGTGCCGCGGCGACCCAATTCGCAGCTCTGTACGAGCAGTTCAACAAGAGCGCCGAGGGACTGTCGGCCGCGCTGGAAGGGATCGGCACGCTGTTGTCACGGGCTGGTTCGACCTACGCGGCAACCGAGGAGCAGATCTCGAGCTCGTTTCGCAGGTGATGGGTCGGGTCATGACCCGGGCGGGAGGCGATCCCAGGTAGCGTGCGGATCGTGTCATCTCCGGCGTCCGACGTACTCGCGGTGGTCGAAGCCGCCTACCACGAGCATTTCGAGGTCACGCCCGCACGCGCCTCGGTGTCCTTCGTCGGCGTCGATCAGATCGAGATCCTTCGCTACTCGGCCGGAGCGGCAACCACCTACGTCAGTCTCGGGATGTCGCGATACCCGATGGCCGACCCCACCGCGGCGGTAGTCGACGCGGAGCGCGCTCCTAGGGCGGAGTTGCTGCTGTCGTGCCGCGAACCGGGTGAACACCTCTGGCGTGCGCTCGCGGTGCTGGCGGCCGCGCCCGCCGTGGAAGGTGCGGTCTATGCCGCGGGCAACCGGGTCGATCTGGGGGAACCGTTGTATGCGGGTGCACGCTGTACCGGCGGGATGCTGACTCCGGCGCAGCTGCGACCGATCGCCGTACCGGGAATGGCCGAGGTCAACGTGCTGCAGCTACTGCCGGCGACCCCGAACGAACTGGCGTGGGCACGGGTACACGGCAGCGAAGCGTTGATCGAAAGGTGGTCCGTGCAGGCCATCGACCTGACCGACCTGGCTCGGGGTTCCGCGGACCTCGGCTAGAGCCAGCCATTGCGTTTGAACATCCGGTGCAAGGTGAAACAGGCTGTCAGGATCACTGCGACCACGACCGGATAGCTGTACACCCAATGCAGCTCGGGCATGTGCACGAAGTTCATCCCGTAGAACCCGCAAACCATCGTCGGCACCGAGATGATCGCCACCCATGCGGTGATCTTGCGCATGTCTTCGTTCTGCACGACGCTCACCTGTGCGAGGTTTGCTGACACCAGCGTGGTGAGCAGATCGTCGTAGGCCGCGACTTGTTCGACGACCTGAGTGAGGTGATCTTCGACGTCACGGAAATATTCCTGGACGTCTTCGTTCACGAAGCGCATGGGTCGTTCCGCCAACAATCGCAACGGGGCCGACAACGGCTCGGCGGATCGCTTCAACGCCAGCACTTCACGCTTGAGCAGGTACAGCCTGTTGGCATCGGCGAACCGGTTTGCCCCGGAGAACACTGACGTTTCTGATTCGTCGATGTCGGTCTGCAGCTCAGCACTGACCGCCAGGTACTCATCGACGACCCGGTCGAGGATTGCGTGCAGCACCACCGACGGCCCCATCGACAGCCGTTCCAGATCGCATTCCAGCCTCTTGCGCATCTCATGCAGGCCGCCGTGCTCGCCGTGCCGCACCGTGATGACGAAGTCCTTGCCGACGAACACCATCACCTCGCCAGTCTCCACCACCTCGGTGTTGCTGGCCGTCCCGCTGCTGTCGTAATGCACCGTCTTGACCACAGCGAACAATGAGTCGTCGTAACGGTCCAGCTTGGGACGCTGATGCGCGTGGACCGCGTCCTCCACCGCGAGCGGATGCAGATCGAACGCTTCCGCGAGCGGGCCCAATTGCCGTTCCGTCGGCTCGTGCAAACCGATCCAAAGGAAACCGGACCGGTTGCGGCGCACGTCATCGAGCGCCTCCTGCCAACTCGGCGATCCGGGCTGCCGCTCGCCGTCGCGATACACCGCACAGTCGACAATCGAGTCCGAGCGGTCCACGTCCGGAATCCACGGCAACGTCGGGGATCCGCGACGCAACGCGCGGCGCGGAGATCGGAGCGGCAGAGTAGGCATTGGTCACATTGTGCTCCTGCGTGTTGAATTCTTGAGGCAGGATCTGACCGCAAGAGTTACTGACTGGTAGCACGGAAAGGATCAGGCGAATGCAGTTCGGCCGCAGCTACGAGGAATTCGAGGTCGGTGCGACCTACAAGCATTGGCCGGGCAAGACGATCACCGAGTCCGACGACCACCTGTTCTGCCTGATCACGATGAACCATCATCCGCTGCACCTGGACGCCAACTACGCCGAACACTCCACCCAATTCGGCAAGAATGTCGTCGTCGGCAATCTCATCTACTCCGTGCTGCTCGGTCAGTCGGTCCCCGACATCTCGGGCAAGGCCATCGCGAACCTGGAGATCGAGTCCCTCAAACACGTCGCGCCGACCTTCCACGGAGACACCATCTACGGCGAGACCACCGTGCTGGACAAGTGGGAATCGAAGTCCAAGGACGACCGCGGTGTCGTGTACGTCGAAACCATCGGCTACAAGCAGGACGGCACTGTGGTGTGCACCTTCCGGCGCAAGGTGATGGTGCCCAAGCAGAGCTATCTCGATGCCCGCGGTGGCGAGCAGCCCGGCCGACCGATACCGGCCAGCGCCCCGACGCAGACCAGCTGATCTAACGCGGCAGCAGGTCCCATTCGGCCAATGAGTCGTAGAGACCTTCGACGAGTGGCAATTCGGTGAGCTCCTGCCGCGTGAACCAACCGACCCCGGCCGCGTCGTCTCCAGCCCGCACCGAGCCGCCGACGATCTCGCACACGAAGTCAGTGATGTCATAGCAGCCTCCAGAGGGTGCAGAACGCAACACTCGTCCGGCCATCCGAACAACCCGAACCTGCAGGCCGGTCTCTTCCGCGAGTTCACGGATACAGGCCTGCTCACCGGTCTCGCCACGCTCACACTTACCGCCGGGCACCGACCAATTGCCGAGCGAAGGCGGCTGGCCTCGTTTGATCAGCAACAGCCGGCCGTTCTCGTCGAAGACGATTCCACCGGCCGCCGGTATCAGCTTCAGTTCACCACCGCCGGTAAACCCTGCGTCACGGTCACTTGCCAGCACGCCGTCAGTCTGCCGCATGACCAAGATCGATCTCGTCGCCATCCGGCAACTTCCTGTAGCTGCTCACGGCAACGCTCGCGCTCTAATTCGGGCCACTCGGCGGCCGTCGTCTGACGTTTGGCTTCGCCGTCGCTCGTTCCGGTCGGCGCCGAACCCGCTTGTCCTTGCGCAACGCGGTGGAACATGCGCCATTGACGTACGTCCGGCGCTGGGGGGATCTTGATTCGGTGGGATCCACCTGGTGTCCGCGATGTGGGCAGGATCTGCTCGCTCCAAGCGCGTACAGCAGCGCGTGGCGATGCCCGGACGACGGCCAGGTTCTGCCGCTGTCGATCTTCCAGCGGTTCGACATATCCGCAATCGAACACGTCCGTCGCCACGCCGAGGTGCCGTTGTGGATACCTGATCCCGCGCCGACCGGCTGGTCGCTGTCCGGGCTGGGCGTGGTCGGCGACGCCCGAAGCCGGTTACGCGGCACGGTGACAGCGTGTCGCGGCCCGGCGCCCCTCGGCGGCGAAGGGGAGTGGCTGATCGTTGCCGAGGAGCCCGGGATCGGACTTGGCGCCGGTTATGCCGGATACGCCGGGGCTGCCGACGCCGCGCCGCCGACAGCGGATTCGGTGCCGCCTGGGGCCCGGATTCACACATCCGGGCATCCCACCCCGCTCTGGCCAGTTCCCGCCTCCCTGCCGGATCGCAGCGTCTACGTCGGCGAGGCGGAAGGGGTCTGGATCTGGCTGATCAGCTTTCCAGCCGACGCCGGGTACGCCCTGCTCGAGGATGTCGCCCTTGCCGACGCGCGGGACCGACTGCCTGCCCCCATGACGGACTCGCAGCGCACTGATCGGCTGCGTCCGGGTCCGGCACGCTAGCCCGCGGTGAGCCCGTTGTTCGGCCGCTGTGTTCGACCCCTGTGTTCGGCCCCTTGTGTTGGGCTGCTGTGAGCGGCCGGCCATCGACGTCTGCAGCCGGCTGCCGCCGACGGGCCGCAGCGGTGTGCCTCCCACGGGTTGCACGCGAGCTCAGGTAGACATATCTCGACCTACGGTTGACCCCGGCGCTGCCCTGAGCAGGGCCGTGCCATAACTGTCCGGGCATACGACTAGGAGCGAACGTGGACCTCAAGAAGATCATCCTCTTCTTGCTGCTGCTGTTCGTGGTGTTCTTCGTCGTGAACTCCCCCACGGATGCAGCCAACATCGTGAAGTCGACGCAGCACATCCTGGCGCACGGCTTCAACAGCATGTCCACCTTCATCAAGAATCTGTAGCAGTCGGCGTACGGACGACCCGGTGACCGAGATCAACGTTCGCGGGGATGTCGCCCGGTACCTGCTCCCCACCGAAAAGCCGGTGGTGGACGTTCGCAGGCATTGGGCAAGTCTGGGGCGTTCTGCGGTGATCTTCCTCGGCCTGCTGTTGCTCGGACTGATCATGGTCGGCGTCCTCGGCAGTGCTCAGTTCTTCGCAGTGCTCGGCGTCGTGGAGCTGCTCGGCTCATTCTTCTGGGTGGCCTGGGTCGTCGCAGACTGGCGGGCCGAGCACTTTCTGATCACCGACAAGCGGGTGCTCCTGATCAACGGGCTGATCACCCGCCGGGTCGCGATCATGCCGCTCAACCGCGTCACTGATCTGACCTACGAACGTTCCGTGATCGGCAGAATCCTCGGCTACGGCGTGTTCGTGATGGAATCGGCCGGGCAACATCAGGCCTTGAGCCGAATCGATTACCTGCCGACGCCCGACAAGCTTTACCACGACGTCTCGACGTTGCTGTTCGGCCCGCGTTCGACGGTTACCTACGGTCGTCGTGAGGGCCCAGTCACTGGGCCGGCGTCCGGCCCCACGACGATGCCGTTGCCGCGACTGTAGAAGCGGCGATAGGACGGCCGGCCCAGCGGTGTAGATCGGTAGGGTCCGTCTCGTGATCGATCTTCATACCCACACGACGGCCAGCGATGGAACCGACCAACCCGCCGAACTCGTGACGAATGCCGTGGCCGCTGGACTGCGGACGCTGGGCATCACCGATCACGACACCACCCGCGGCTGGGACGACGCCATCGCCGCCGTTTCCGCGTTGGACACACCGTTCAGCCTGATCCGCGGCACCGAGTTCTCATGCGTGTACCACAATGCCGACGGTCGACGAATCCCCCTGCATTTGCTGGGGTATCTCTTCGACCCGGAGGCTGAGCCGTTGCGCTCCGAGCGGGCGGCCCTGCGGCAGAGCCGACTTGGACGCGGCGAGGCCATCGTCACCAACCTGGCACAGGCAGGGTTTCCGATCACCTGGCAGCGGGTGATGGAACTGGCCGACGGCGGGTCCGTCGGTCGGCCACACATCGGCCGCGCCCTCGTAGAGGCCGGCGTGGTGGCCGATGTCGATGCCGCCTTCGCGGAGTTGCTGTCCAGCTCGTCTCCGTATTACGTGCGCAAGCAGGACATGCCGGCGGTGGACGCGGTCCGGCTCATCCGGCAAGCCGGCGGCGTCCCCGTGATCGCACACCCCTGGGCACGCCGGCGTGGTCGCATCGTGGACGAGAACGCACTGGCCACCCTGGTGGAGGCCGGCATGCTCGGAATCGAAATCGACCACATCGACCATGCCGCCGCGGACCGCGTCCGGCTGAGGGAACTTGCCGCCGAACTCGGAGTGTTCGGCACCGGCTCCTCGGACTATCACGGCACCAACAAGCTCGTCCGGCTCGGCACTGAGACCACGTCGCCGGAGTCTCTTGAGCGATTGGTCGCCGCAGGCAAGGGAATCCCGCCGGTTCATTCGCCGGTGCGGTAATTCGTCGGGCATGCCCACTACGGTGGTGGCCATGACCTCGCGCCGCTGTGTCCGAGCCCTCGGCGTGCTGGCCGCTGCTCTGCTGATTGCCTTCGGCCTCGGATTGGGCACCGCCTCACCTGCGCGGGCCGATGTCGTCAGCGATGCGGTAGCCGCGCTTCAATCCAGCAATCTCTACGTGGCCGGCGACATCAGTGATCTGACCGTCTCGCAGGAACCCGCCCGCGCGGCGTTGAGCGGAACGTCGGTGAAGGTTGCGGTCTTCAAGGCCGGCGCGGGTGACCCGGTCGCGCTTGCCAAGCAGATCGGCATGACGTTGGGCGGCCGGGTCACCGTCGGAGTGTTCACCGGCACCAAGTACGGGGCGGGCTCGAATGCGCTTGGCAAGAATTGTGCCGCGATCGCGATGAGCCGCGCCGTTCAGGAGAACCTCAATCAGTTGCAGGCGACCCATGACCTCACGGCCACGATCGAGCGGTTCGCCCAGTTGGCCTCCACCGCGCCGACGTCGGGCACCTGCTCATCTTCGGGGTCCGGCGGGTCGTCCTCGGGCGGCGACACGTCGAAGTCCACATCCGGCGGCGCCGGCTGGATTCTCCTCGGGGTGTTCGGCGTGATCGGTGCGGCCGCGATCGGTGGCTTGACCTGGCGTCGTCGTCGTCGGGACCGGCTGGCGTTGGCTGATGCTCGCGCCATGATTCAGCCCTATTACGACCGGTTGGCGGCTGAGGTGGGTTCGCTGAATCCGGGGACCAACGCAACCGCGAAGCAAGCCTTGGCCGACGCATCCGAGCGGTTCAATTCCGGGGGATCCCAGCTGGCCACCGCAAGGACTGTCGCGCAGTTGGGCGGCGCGCGCCGATCGATCCTCGAGGGCCTGCAGGCGATTCGCACCGCGCGGACGGCACTCGGTCTGGATCCGGGCCCGGAGGTCCCACCGATCGCAGAGTCGGTCGCCCCGCAGCTCACCGACGCTCAGCACCTGAACGTCGGCGGCCAGACGGTACTGGGCTACCCGTCCTACCAACCTGGCGCTCCGTACTACTTCGCCGGCGGCGGGGGATACGCCGGCGGCTGGTACTCAGCGCCGTTCTGGCAGACCCTGCTGATCGCGGAGGCACTTTCCCCTGGCTGGGGCTGGGGATTCGGCGGTGGCTATGGCGGTTACGGTGCCGGCTTCGATGGCGGCTACGAGGCCGGATACGACGCTGGGCAAGACGCCAATGCTGGCGGCGGCGGCGACTGGGGTGGTGGCGGAGGCGGCGGCAACTGGGGCGGTGGCGGAGGCGGCGGCGACTGGGGCGGTGGCGGAGGCGGCGGCGACTGGGGCGGCGGCGGAGGCGGCGGCGGAGGCGACTGGTGAGCGCGGCCGAACCGGAGCAACTGGAGTTCAGCGGACTGCCTCGTCCGCTCTTCCCCGCAACGCCCTCAAAACTCGCAACGTTCGACTGCCCGCGCCGCTACCGAATGACCTACCTCGACCGCCCGGCACCGCCGAAGGGGCCGCCTTGGGCGCACAACACCGTGGGCGCGGCGGTCCACGTCGCGCTCGCCCGGTGGTGGCAACTCGACGCTGACCAGCGCACCCCGGAAGGCGGCGCAGCGCTCGTCCGGCGGCATTGGCAGCATGACGGATTCGCCAATCCTGAACAGTCCGATGCCTGGCGGGAGCAGGCGGCCGAGTGGGTGCGGCAATACCTGTCCGATGAGCAGCACCGGCATCCGGACAACATCGAGCCCCGCGGCATCGAGCGCACGGTAGCGACGCGCACCTCGCTGCTGGCGATCTCCGGACGCGCTGATCGGGTCGACGAACGGGATGGCGAGCTGGTCATCGTCGACTACAAGACGGGCCGGACTCCGCTGGACACCGATGATGCGCGCGGCTCACTTGCCCTTGCGCTGTATGCCGTTGCTGCCGAACGCACGTTTCATCAACGGTGCCGCCGAGTGGAGTTGCATCACCTGCCGACCGGGCGGATCGCCGCATTCGAGCACAGCGAGGGGTCGCTGGCACAGCAGGTGGGACGAGCCGAGCAGACTGCGACCGACATCGTTGCGGCCATCGATACCGTCGCCGGCGGAGCCGATCCGAATCAGGTATTCGAACCGGTCACCGGGCCGTCATGCAGTTGGTGCGACTACCGGCGAGTGTGCCCCGAAGGGCAGGCCGCATCGCAGGAAAGGGCCAGCTGGGCGGGACTGGGAACGCTGAGCGCGGACCAGTCCTGAACGCTGTCGGCCGGCCGTGGTCCTCGAACGGAGACTTCGGCGTTGGCCGCGGGATCAGGCGTTCAGTGCTGCCAGAAATCGTGCAGGGCAGCCAGCGTCGCGTCCGGATTCTCGACCGCGGGAGAGTGCGCGGCAGCCTCGATGGCGACGTGTCGGGCGCCCAATCGAGTGGCCATCGTCGCCTGAACGCTCGGTGGCCACGCATCATCGGTAACGCCGTGCAGGACCAGCTTCGGCATCCTGACCTCGGCAAGCTGCTCGGTCAGATCCGCTGCGGAGCGCAACTCGATCCCCATCACGGTCAGTCCGAGCGGGTCGTTGGCCAGAAACCGCGTTCGCAGAAACGCCAGCAGTGCGGGCGGCGACTTGCGGTATTTCGGATCGGCCTGGGCCCGAGCCTCCATGTGCACCCAGACCGCCTCCATCCCGCCTGAGGAGTAGACGGCATCCATCGCGTCCAGCAGTTCCCTGCGCAGGCCACCGATCGAGGCTGGGCCCGAACTCATCAGGGTGACACTGTCGAACAGGTCAGGTTTGGACAGCACCGCTGCCCGGGCGACCAGGCCGCCGAACGAATGTCCGACCAGGTGCAACCGCTCGGCATGCTCAGCCAGCCCGGCTGCGATCTCCACGAGATCGGCGGCGAGCGCGTCGATCGTGTAGCCCTGCGGCATCGGCGCCCATTGCGATTCGTACTGTCCGCGCTGGTCGATCGCCATCGCGCGATATCCGGCTGCGGCCAAGGGGCGCAGCAGCGGCTGGAAATCCTCTTTGCTGCCGGTGTACCCGGGCACGAAGAGCACGGTGGGCAGAGCGCGCGCCGCGACGGTAGCCGATATCGCGCCGGCCGGCACACCAGTGTCCAGGGTCGCGATCCGTCCGGACGAGATCGTCAGGCTGCTTCTCACGACGCGTACATCTGCACGCTCGAACCAGCCAGCAGCAGCCCAGCCCCGACTGCGAAAGCGCGAGAATCCCCCGGGGGCGTCGAATTCAGCTCCACGGTCGTGGTGATCCTTCCGGTGTCGAAATCGTGCAGAGCCACCGAGCTGCCCGACACGGTGGCCACCGTCGTCGCGCCGACCAGACTCGGCTGCCCGGAAGCGTCCACCGCCCAGCGCACCGGCGGTCCGACAGCCTGCAAACACATCAACTTTCCGAGGTCGACGAACTCGAACTGCCGGTTGCGCGCATCGCTGCCCTGGACGACGGTCTGCGACGCCGGCAACGCGGCCAACCCGGCCGATGTCGCAGAACTCGGCAGCGTGTCGGTGCGGACGACGGCGCCCTTGGCGGCACTATAGGTCGTCATCATCAAGGTCTTCGGATCGACCGCATTCAAAGCGACCCCGGCACTGACCGGGACCAGAAGCTGATCGGTGACCACGGTCCATTTCTGGCTGTCGCCGACCAGGTCGCGCAACATCAACCGATGTTCGCCTGGGCAGGAGTAGCTGATCAAAACCCCTGACGATCCGCCCAGCGCTCGACCTACGGTGCAGCCGGCGGGTGCCCACCATTGCCACCGGTCCAGGCCGCCGGCGTTGTCGATCACATGGACCGACGTGGACGACACGATCAGCACCACATTGGGCGCGCTCGACACGCTCACCGACCCGTTGTCGGTCAGTGTTCGGTACCACTTCGGCTTACCGGTAACGGTCTCGAATCCGGTGACCTGGTCGCAGTTGCCGTTGCGCCGGTAGATGGCGATGGTGCTGCGATCCTGCTGATCAACTGAACACAACGACACGTTGGAGCGGGTGTAATGCCATCGTGGCGCGCCTGTCACCGCGTCACGGCCGGTGACGGTGTGACCGGCCCAGGTGACGACAATGCCGTCCGAATAAGGGCTTCCGACGGCGGGGTGATCGGCGCTGCCCCAGCTCGCCGTAAGCCGACTCGCTGTCTGCGTTACCGGAATGGGGGCGGGCGCGGTCGCGACCGTGCTGGAGACCTTGTTGAGATCACCGTGCGCGTAGGCAATCCGCACTGCGACGAATCCGAGCACGATCAGCAGCGCGATGACGGCCGCATAGATCCGCATCGCGCGCCGATTGCGCAGCCGGTAGCGAGTCAAAGCAGGGTGTTCGAGCTGCAGGGGTGCCGCAACCGCGACGTGTGACTGTGACTCGACCGGATCCACTCGAGGTTCCCGGCCTAGTCGGCGCTGCCACTCGAAGCTGAACCGCCGGACGCCGACCCGCTCGACGCGGCGCCGTCGGCCGGTGCGCCTGCACGCGTGCGTCGGCGGCGGCGACTACGGCCCGACGCCCCGGAGGTCGCCCCCGAACCGCTGGACTTCCGATCCCCGTCGCCCGAGCCGGCTGAGGACGCAGCCTTCGACGGCGAGCGGCCGCGCGACGAATCGCCGCTCTTGGCCGATCCCGATCCTGAGGAGCGCGACCGCGATCGTCCGGCTGCACTGTCAGACCGTGCCGGTCGCTTTTCCCGGCCGCCCAGGTCTTCGACCTGCTCTGCGTCCAGACCGGCGCGGGTTCGCGCCGAGCGTGGCAACGTGCCGCCGGCTGAGGCCGGAATGTTCAGTTCCAGATACAGGTGCTCGGAGGTTGAGTACGTCTCGGCCGGCTCGTGGAACGGCAGGTTCAGCGTGTCGCAGATCAGCTTCCACTTCGGCAGATCGTCCCAGTCCACCAACGTCACGGACGCCCCGGACTTACCGGCACGCGCAGTACGTCCGATGCGGTGCACGTAGGTCAGCGCATCCTCAGGGCACTGGTAGTTGATGACGTGCGTGACGTCATCGACGTCCAGGCCGCGCGCGGCGACGTCGGTGGCAACCAGCACGTCCACCTTGCCGGACCGGAACGCCCGCAAAGCCTGCTCGCGGGCACCTTGGCCGAGGTCACCGTGTACGGCACCGGCCGCGAATCCGCGATCGACCAGTTCATCGGAGATCTTTTGCGCGGTCCGCTTCGTGCGGGTGAAGATCATGGTCAGGCCGCGGTCGGTGGCCTGCAGGATGCGTGCCAGCACCTCGACCTTGTCCATCGCGTGAGCGCGGTAGGCGAACTGGTCGACGTGTTCGGTTGCCGGCACGGAGTTGGCCGACTCGGCGCGGATCTGGATCGGCTGGTTCAAGAACTGCCGGGCAAGCGACACGATCGGACCGGGCATCGTTGCTGAGAACAGCATGGTCTGCCGCACCGTCGGCAGCATCGCCATCAACTTCTCGATGTCGGGCAGGAAGCCGAGATCGAGCATCTCGTCAGCTTCGTCAAGGACCAGGCATCGGACATTGCCCAACTGCAGATGGCCTTGCTGGCACAGGTCGAGCAGTCGTCCGGGCGTACCGACGACGACGTCGCAGCCGGACTTGAGCGCGGCGACCTGAGGCTCGTAGGCCCGGCCGCCGTAGATCGTGACGACCTTGGCACCGAGTCCTCTGCCGGCCGTGGTCAGGTCACCAGCGACCTGGACGGCGAGCTCACGGGTCGGCGCAATGACCAACGCCTGCGGTGCGGCGCCCTTCTCGCTCGGCAATGCGAGACGATTGAGCATCGGGACACCGAAGCCCAGCGTCTTGCCGGTTCCGGTGCGAGCCTGACCGATCAGGTCGTTGCCGGCCAACGCGATCGGAAGGGTGAGCTCCTGGATAGCGAAGGTTCGTTCGATGCCAACCGCCTTGAGCGATTGAACGATCTCGTCCTTGACGGCGAAATCGGAGAACAACGGGCTTTCGGGCTTCACCGGCGCGTGTGCGGCCAGCGGCGTGATGGTCGCTTCTTCGACGGGTGGAGCGGCGGGATGGTCCTGGTCAGGCTGGCCGGCATCGGGTTTGCCGGTCTCAGGTGTCATCGCTGACACCGAGGCGTCTGTCATTGGGTGTTATCCACTTCTGCGTACAGGTGCGCTTCGAGGTGAGGGCACCTGCGGCGCGGCCGCTACTGCTGGCCGTCGGCGCGGCAGACACCCGCAAGGACGTGAGGCGAAGCGATACCGCCACGACTCGTGAGCCAGTCTACCCGTCAGGTCCTCCAGACCCCGACATCCAGGCGCTAGCGTGCATCGCATGGCAAGTCCGGAGAACCAGGCCAACCACGAAGCGATCCTCGATCTGCTGGGCGCGCTCGCGTACGGCGAGCTCAGCGCGTTCGACCGGATGGCGGCCGATGCACGGATGGCTCCCACGGTCGCGCTGCGTGCCTCGATGTCGGAAATGGCTGCCGTCGAGATGACCCACTACGGCAAGCTCGTCGCCCGGATAGCCGGTCTCGGCGGCAATCCGATGCAGGCGATGGCGCCCTTCGTCGAAGCGGTCGAGACCTTCCACGCCCGAACCGAGCCTCGGACCTGGGGCGAGGCGCTGGTGAAGGCTTACGTCGGTGACGGCTTGGCTGCCGATTTCTATCGCGAGGTGGCTGAGTTCGTCGACGCGCCGACCCGTGAACTGGTCACCGAAGCACTTGCCGACGCAGGCAACTCGGCATTCGCGGTTCGCGAGGTGCACGCACTCATCTCAGCCGATCCGACCGCGGCGTCCCGACTGTCGTTGTGGGGACGTCGACTGGTCGGTGAGGCGATCAGTCAAACTCAGCGGGTGGCGGCCGAGCGTGATGCGTTGGCGCTGCTGATCGTCGGCGGCGCCGGTGATCTCACCGGTCTGGCCGCGATGATCGATCGGATCACCGCCAAGCACACGGAGCGCATGACGGCGATCGGGCTGTACAACTGAGGTCGCTCGTGCGACTGAACGTTCGGTGCGGCTGACTCTGATGACTCAGCCGCCGGCGGCGAAGCCCACTCGGCGGGTGTCGGCCTGCGCGATCTCGACGTAGGCGACGAGGTTGGCGGGCACGATGATCTTGCGGCCGCGCTCGTCGGTCAAAGACAGCTGCCCATCGACGCTCTTGAGCGCCTCAGCGACCAGCGCCTCGACCTCTTCGGGCGTCTGAGTGCTCTCCAGCGTGATCTCGCGAGGCGTGTGCAGCACGCCGACCTTGACCTCCATGTCGCCAAACCTTCCATCTCACGTGATCTGAAACCGATCGGGTCAAAGCCCGGGCGGCAGTTGCATTCACGCTAGCCGAGAGGTCAGCGCCGATCCCAGCAGAGTGCCGGTGGCGCGCTGCGCTGTCAGCGAACGCGTGTCGAACCAGCCTGTCGGCCGGTCTGAACGGACCCGTGCTTCAGCTTGTCGATCCCGGCTGGCCGGCGAGTGGGAAGTGCGAGATGCCTCGCCACTGCAGGGTTTCCAGCAGCCGGACGGCCTCGGCCTTGGGCACCGGACGGTCGGCTTCGAGCCACCACGTCGCGGCGATCTGAGCCGCTCCGGTCAGGGCCACGCCGAGCAGTTCGGCCTGCGGACGAGACAGCCCGGTATCGACGGCGACGGTGTCGGCGACTGCCTGCATGGTCAACCGGGCGACCCGATCCACCCGCTCTCGGACGGCAGGTTCGTTGCCGAGGTCGGACTCGAAGATAAGCCGGAAGGCGCCCTCGGCTCCCCGGTCCTCACCGTCGACGAAGTCGAAGTAGGCCGTCATCACGTTGTGGATCCGGTCCCGGTTGTCATCGGTCTGGGACAGCGCGTCGCGTACCCGCTGCAGCATGTCCTCGGCGTGGGTGTCCAGCAGCGCGAGATACAACTCGAGCTTGCCGGGGAAGTGCTGGTAGAGCACCGGTTTGGAAACCCCGGCGCGCACGGCGATGTCGTCCATCGCCGCTGCGTGGTAGCCGTTGGTGACGAACACGTCCTGAGCCGCGGCGAGCAGCTGTTTGCGGCGCGCCGACCGGGGTAGCCGGGACCCGCGGGACGTATCCACCGTGTCGGTCATAACGACCCTTCTGAAAGCTGATCACATGCTGTGCGCGCTGCCGATTGTCGTGCGCCATGATCCTACCCGCCAGTAAGCTTGGCGGCGCGCCATGCCAAAGGGCGCCAACCCGTAATCCCCACCAGCAGTCCCCCAGGAGGCGCCTTCATGGCACGGCGAGGCAGTACCCAACGCGGTCAGGCGCGCCGGACCCGGATCGCCGAACTCGCCGGCCCGGACAGCCATCCCGTCGGAGCCGCGAACTTCGCGAACCCGCCCTGGCCGGGACAGGCGCTGTCCGTCGCCGGTGTCGACACCTTCGTGCGTAAAACGCCGACGGACAACCCTGCCGCCGAACCTGCGCTGTACCTGCACGGACTGGGCGGGTCCTCCACGAACTTCACCGAACTCGCCGAACTGCTGGCGCCGTGGTTCGACGGGCATGCCCTGGACCTGCCCGGCTTCGGTCAGTCCGGGCCTGCGCTGCACGCCGACTACTCGATAGCCGCGCATGCCCGCGTGGTCATCCGGTATCTGGAGCAGTCCGATCGCGGTCCGGTCCACCTGATCGGCAACTCGATGGGCGGCGCGATCTCGATAAGGGTGGCCGCAACCCGGCCTGACCTCGTGCGAACCCTGACCTTGATCTCACCGGCTGTGCCGGATCTGCGCCCGCGTGGTGGCGGCGACGTGTTCCTGCCCGTGCTGATGCTGCCGGGCGTGGGCAGCTGGCTGCTGGGCAAGCTCGACCGGGGAGCACCGGAGCGGCGTGCCAAGGCCGTGGTCAACCTGTGTTTCGCGCACCCCGAGAGGGTGCCGGCCAACCGGCTGGCCGAATCCGCCGCTGACGTCCTGGCGCGCCGTGGCATGCCGTGGGCGCACGACGCAATGATCTCCTCGCTGCGCGGTTTGGTCGGCACCTACCTCACGCCGCGAACCAAGTCGCCGTGGCAGTCGATGGCCACCATCAATGCGCCGACCCTGGTGATCTGGGGCGAATTGGACCGGCTCGTCGACGTGTCCAATGCGCCACGGGTCGCCGAGACCATCCCCGACGCGACATTGTTGGTGTTGCCCGACGTCGGCCATGTTGCTCAGTTGGAAGATCCGACCGTGACTGCCCGGGCGGTTCTGGCGTTGCGTGAGCGCGCCATTGCGGCACGTAGCCGGACGGATATGGGAGTCTGATCGGGTGACCCGACCGACCGCGCCTGACCGGCAGCGGTCATCCGCGCAACGAAATCGCTCGACCTCGACACCTATGGCACCGTCGAAACGTCCGCCGGAAGGCACCGGCACCGCGCGCCCGAAGAGGGGCTGGCGAGGGTTCGTGCAACGCCACGGCTGGCGGGCCTATGCACTGCCGGTGCTGGTCGTGATCACGGTGCTGGCACTGTTCACCACCACCTCACCGCACACAGTGCGCCGGGTGCTCGGCCAAGGCGACGCGAAGACCACCGCGCCGGGCGGCCCACCCAATGCCGCATCCAACCAGCAGCTCAAGTCCGACGATCCCGGCGCCGGCGCGCTGAACTCCGTGCTGCCGGCGCTGCAGTTGCCACCTGGCCCCAAATACACGACTGCCGGCACAGGTGCGTTCGCCACCATCCCGGGCAGCTCCAAGCCGTTCGGCAACCCGCACGGGCAGTTGCGCCGTTTTTCCATCGAGGTCGAGAGCGGCGTCACCGGCGTCGATCTGAAGCAGTTCGCCTCGATCGTGATGACGACGTTGCAGGACAAACGGTCCTGGATCCGCTCTGGGCAATGGCAGCTGCAACGCGTCGACTCGGGTGCGGTGGATTTCCACATCGGCCTCACCTCGTCGATGACGGTACGAACCCTGTGTGGCTACGACCAGCCGGTCGAGACGTCCTGCTTCACCGCTGCGAACGGCAACCGGGTGGTGCTGAACGTGGCGCGCTGGGTCCGCGGGGCGAAGGCGTATCTGTCCGACCTGGCCACCTACCGGGTCTATGCCGTCAACCATGAGGTCGGCCACGCCCTGCAGCACAACCACAGTCACGAGTGTCTGGCGAACGGAATGGCGCCGGTGATGATGCAGCAGACAATCGGGACCAAGATGGCCGGCGGCAAGATCTGCCAACCCAACCCGTGGCCGTACCCGGTGGGAGCCAAGGACGCGCCTGGGCCTGAGGAGCCCGGCGGAGACGCCGATCTGCAGTTCTTCAACCTCAACTCGCACTGACAGCTCGGCTCTCGCCTCGTCCCGCACGGCGGGATGGGGGACAATCGGGAATCGGTGTGGGTCTCCCCGACGTTGTGCCACCGATACCCACCAACGCGAAACGGCATCGGCCCGGCTGAGGGCCTGCCTCGACAAAAGGATCTGAGTTCGTGTCTTTACCACCGCTGATCGAGCCGGACGGGCCCACCGCAGAACTCTCGGTCGAGGAGGTCGGCCGATACAGCCGGCACCTGATCATCCCCGACGTGGCGATGGCCGGTCAGAAGCGCTTGAAGAACGCCAAGGTGCTCGTGATCGGCGCCGGTGGACTCGGATCGCCGGCTCTGATGTATTTGGCAGCCGCAGGCGTCGGAACTCTCGGCATCGTCGACTTCGATGTCGTCGACGAATCCAACTTGCAGCGCCAGATCATCCACGGCCAGTCAGACATCGGCCGTCCCAAGGCAGAGTCCGCGCGCGATTCGGTGCTCGAGATCAATCCGTATGTGACGGTGAATCTGCATCAGGAGCGACTGGACTCCTCCAACGTGATGGAGATTTTCGCCGACTACGACCTGATCGTGGACGGCACCGACAACTTCGCCACCCGCTACCTGGTCAACGACGCGGCGGTGCTGCTCGGCAAGCCGTATGTGTGGGGGTCGATCTACCGTTTCGATGGGCAGGCGAGTGTGTTCTGGCCTGCCGCCTACGACGGCACTGCCCCGTGTTATCGCTGCCTCTACCCTGAACCGCCGCCGCCCGGGATGGTGCCGTCCTGCGCTGAGGGTGGCGTGCTCGGGGTGTTGTGTGCGTCCATCGGCTCGATCCAGGTCAACGAGGCGATCAAGCTGCTGACCGGTATCGGTGAGCCGCTGGTCGGCTCGCTGATGGTGTACGACGCGCTGGAGATGGAATACCGCAAGATCAAGATCCGCAAGGATCCGAACTGCGCGGTGTGCGGCGACCACCCGACGGTCACCGAGCTCATCGACTACGAGGCCTTCTGCGGCACCGTGTCCGAGGAGGGCATCGAGGCAGCGGCCGGTTCGACCATCACGGCAAGCGAACTGAAGGACCTGCTCGACTCGGACAAGCCGATCGCGCTCATAGACGTGCGCGAGCCCGCCGAGTACGAGATCGTGTCGATTCCTGGCGCGACGCTGATCCCCAAGGACGGCATCCTGCGTGGTGAGGTGCTCGCCGACCTGCCGCAGGACAAGCAGTTGGTGCTGTACTGCAAGACCGGGGTGCGCTCGGCCGAGTGCCTGGCCGCGGTGAAGCGAGCCGGTTTCTCCGACGCGGTGCACCTGCAGGGCGGCGTGATCAGCTGGGCCAAGCAGATCGATCCGTCGCTGCCGGTCTACTGATCCGCTGTGTCAGGTGAGGACTTCTCACTTGCGGAGCGAATCCTGGCCTGCGTCGAAGCCATTCCGAGCGGCAAAGTGATGTCCTACGGCGACATCGCGGAGTACGTGGGAAGCAAGGCGCCCCGCAACGTCGGCCGGGTGTTGGCAGCCGATGGTGGCACGGTGCCCTGGCATCGGGTGCTGCGCGCGGACGGCAGCTGCGCCGAGCACCTGCGCGGTGAGCAGCTGGCTCGGCTGCGTGCCGAAGGCGTACCGATCAAGGGTGAGCGGGTGGACCTGGCCGCGGCGCGCTGGGACGGGCGCCCGCTGCGATCCGCCGGACGATCTCGCCGGCCGGCGCGGAGCTGATCAAAGTCCATCGGGTCCCGGCCCACAGGTTGGGAATGTCGACGTCGCCGGAGGCCGTTGCGGCTGCGCGGATCGGCCTGGTCAGGTGATTGATGGCGGGGTATCCCGCAGGTGCATCGGGATGCTCGACTGCGAATCGGTTGAGCAGGCCGCGCGCATAGCGGCCGCTGTACGCGCGGGTCACTGTCGTATCGACCAGCAGCGGCTCGGTCAGGGCGCGTCGATGGATGGCCGACGTGCCGGCCTCAGGCGTACACAAGAAGGCGGTGCCCAGCTGGGCTGCGATCGCGCCCGCAACCAACACCTCGGCAAGGTCGCGGCCCACCATGATGCCTCCGGAGGCAATCAGCGGCAGCCGGACCGTGTCCCGGATCTCGGCCAAGGCCGTCAGCAGTGGCGTCTGGTTCGGCTCGTCGTCGTTGAACGTTGCTTGGTGGCCGCCCGCCTCGGTGCCCTGTACGACGAGCAGGTCCGCGCCGGCTGATTCGGCGAGCGCAGCCTCGTCGGCTCCGGTCACCGTGATGGCGACCTGCGAGCCGGCAGAGTGCAGGCGGTCCACCGCGGCACTGTCCGGGCACCCGAAGGTGAAGCTCACTACCTCGACACCGCTGGATGCGACCAGATCGAGCTTGGCCGGGTAGTCGTCGTCGTCCCAGCGTGGCTGTCCCAAGCTCACGCCGAGCCGGTTCGCCTCGGGTTGCAGAGTGGCGGCGTATCGCGCGATCGCCGCATCGGCCTGATCGTGTTGACCCCTTTCGCCCCCTTCGGTGGGGGGCGACGGCAAGAACAGGTTCACACCGAACGGGGAGCCGGTGAGCGTGCGGGTGGCCTCGATCTCGTCCCGCAGTTGCAGGGCGGACAGGTAGCCGGCGGCGACGAAGCCAAATCCGCCGGCGGCCGAGACGGCTGCCACCAGCGCAGGCGTCGACGGGCCACCGGCCATCGGGGCCTGCAGAATCGGCAGTTCGCTGCTGAGCGGGTTGACCACGGATCCATCCTGCCCGATCGGGATTCTGTCGTCGGCCTGTGGTGTGATCGTCCGGTGCAGGCAAAGCCGTCGTTTCATCTGGTGCGCTCGAAGATCCCGGTCCCGACGGTTCCCAAGCTGGATCCTGCCCAACGCCAGGTGATTGCGCATGACCGCGGCGTGCTGCGGGTGCTGGCCGGCCCGGGAACCGGCAAGACGACCACGCTTGTCGAGGCGGTGGTCGATCGGGTGCAGAACGGTGTGCCGATCGAGCAGATTCTGCTGCTGACGTTCTCCCGCCGCGCTGCCGGAGCGCTGCGCGACCAGGTCACCGTCCGGCTGCAGCGCACGGTTTCCGAGCCGGTCGCCAGGACGTTTCACTCCTATGCTTTCGGGCTGGTGCGGCAATCGGGCCTGCTGCGCGGTGACCCGCCGCTTCGGCTGCTGTCCAGTTCCGAGCGCGATGTGACTTTGCGCGAACTGCTCGCCGGACGTCTGGAGTCCGGCTCCGACGATTGGCCGGTGGAGCTGTCGGCCGCAGTCCGAACCCGGGCGTTCGTCGACGAACTGTCGGACTTGCTGATGCGGGCCGTCGAGCGCGGCGTGACGCCGGACGAGCTGCAGGCATTGGGGCGCAGGAACGGCCGCCCCGAGTGGATTGCTGCGGCTGGCCTGCTGCGCGAATACGAGCAGGTGACCGCGCTACAGGCGCCGGGTGCCTTCGACGCAGCCGAATTGATCCAACGCGCGATCGGGGAGCTGCGGGACAACGATGCGTTGCTTGCTGCAGAACGGAGCAAGCGGCGCCGGATCTTTGTGGACGAGTATCAGGACACTGACCCCTCCCAGACCGAGCTGCTGCGCCTGATCAGCACTGGCGCCGACGAGTTGATCCTGATCGGCGACCCGGACCAGTCGATCTACGGATTCCGGGGCGCCGACCAATACGCGATGGCCGATCTCGACCAGCATTTCGGCGGCGGCCACGAGGTCCCGACGGTCTCGCTGTCGGTGTCCAGGCGCAGCGGACCGGTGCTGCTTGCGGCCACCCGCCGGATCGCGGCGAGCCTGCCCGGGCCGGTGGCGCACCGCGCACTCGATGCGGCGCCGGGCCAACCCCGCGGCGCGTTGACGGTGACGCTGCTGTCATCAGCGAGCCAGGAAGCCGCCTATCTGGCAACCCTGCTGCGACGGGCCCACATCGAGGACGGCGTGCCGTGGTCGAAGATGGCGGTGCTGGTGCGTTCGGTGGGACCGGGGGTGGACACGCTGCGACGTGGTCTGGCCGTTTCCGGAGTCCCGGTCGGCCAGGCGGTGCGCGGTGCGCTCACCGAGGAACCGATCGTCGGCCAATTGCTGGGTTTGCTGCAGTGCGTGGCGCGACCGAGCGCGATAACGGAGGAGATTGCCGAATCGTTGCTGACCGGGCCGATCGGCAGGGCCGATCCGCTGCAGATCGCGCGGATGCATCGTTACCTCTGGCGCGCTCCGGCCGGTCCGGTCCCAATGGCATCGCTGGCGACCGAGCCGGCCGCCGTCGCCTTCCTGCCCGCGTCGTTGCGTCCTCCGGCTGAGCGGATCCGCGCGGTGGTCGAGGCCGGGCACCGGTCCATGCCGGAGTCAGGTTCTGCCGAGGATGTGCTCTGGGCGGTATGGCGCGCCAGCGGGCTGTCGGAGCGATTGGAACGCCGCAGCCAGTCCGGCGGTGCCGATGGTGCCCGTGCGGACCGAGACCTGGACGCAGTGCTGTCGCTGTTCGCAGAGGCGGCGAAGGTGTCGGACCGCTCGCCGGGCGGCGGCATCGATCAGCTGCACGATTGGGTGAGTCTGCTCGAGATCACGGACTCGTCGACGGCGACGTTCTTGCCCGGTTCTGAGGTCGTCGAGATTCTGACCGCACACGCCAGCAAGGGCCTCGAGTGGGATGTGGTGTGCCTCGCCGGGGTTCAGGAAGGAGTCTGGCCGAACCTGCGGCAGCGAGGCTCGCTGCTGGGTTCCGAGCTGCTGGTCGACCTGTGCGCCGGTCGCGCGCCGCAACCGGTCGGAGTTCTCGCCGAACGTCTGCACGAAGAACGGAGGCTGTTCTACGTTGCCGCGACCCGCGCCCGCCAGTCGTTGGTTGTGACCGCTCTGAAGACCGAGGACGCGCAGCCCTCCCGGTTCCTCGATGAGCTGGATCCGGTTGAGCAGGAGCGACCGGTCACCATCCCGCCGACCCGATTCGTGATGTCCGGCGTGCTCGCCGCCTTACGTGCTGCCGTGGTCGACGACCAACGTCCGGCTTCTGAACGTTCTGCCGCGGGTGCCGAATTGGCCCGGCTCGCCGAAGCAGGTATCGCCGGCGCCGATCCGAGCGACTGGTGGGGCCTGCTTGGCGAGTCCACTGATCGCCCGATCCGGGATCCGGCTGACGGTCCGGTGCCGATCCGGCCGTCCAAATTCGAGACGTACCTCGATTGCGAGCTCAAAGCGCTGCTGTCCGAACTTGGTGCGACCGACGCAACCAACCAGGCGGCGGCGTCACTGGGCACCCTGATCCACGCACTGGCCGAGCAGTCACCAGAGACCATCAACGTCGCCGACCTCATCAAGCAGTTGGATGCCAAGTGGGACAGCCTCGATTTCCCAGCTCCGTGGCATGCCGTGCAGGAGCGCGCGCGTGCGGAGAAGATGCTCGAGGCATACGTGAACTGGGTTGCGCGTAGCCGGCACGAGCTGACATTGGTCGGGGTTGAGACCCCGTTCCGGGTCGAGATCGGCGACGCGGTGTTATCGGGCAAGGTCGACAGACTTGAGCGCGATCAATCCGACCGGTTCGTCGTCATCGATCTCAAAACCGGAAAGAGCAAGCCCAGCAAGGACGATCTGCTCAGCCACGCTCAGCTGGGCACCTACCAGCTTGCCATCTCTGAAGGTGCCTTCCTCGACCGCGCTGCCGATGTCCAGCCAGGGGATCCGGATGGTTCCCGGGCAGCTCCCGGGGGCGCAAGACTCGTGCAATTGGGTACCCCCAGCACCGGCGAGCAACGCCAACCACCGATGGCCGAACTGCCCGATCCTGAGCTGATGCGTACCGAGCTGGCGCGGATCGCCGCGGTGCTGCGCGGCAGGACCGTCACCGCAACGGTCGGGAAGGCCTGTCAGAACTGCCCGGTCAAGTCGAGCTGTCCGGCGCAGGACGCCGGACGGCCGGTGACGGCATGACGGCAGGCGTGCGCAGTGTGATGCTCAGCCCGGCCGAAGTGGCGCGCCGGGTCGGTGCCGAGTTCGCGCCGACGCCCGAGCAGGCCGCGGTCATCGCAGCCCCGTTGGAACCGGCCGTCGTCATCGCCGGTGCCGGCTCCGGCAAGACCGAGACGATGGCTGCACGGGTGGTCTGGCTGGTCGCGAACGGCATGGTGGAACCAGAACAGGTACTCGGCCTCACTTTCACCCGCAAGGCCGCCGGCGAACTCAACCATCGGATCCGCGACCGGCTCGCCAAGTGGCACCGCGCCACCCAGCCCGGCCGGCCTCTGACCGGTGATCCCACGGTGTTGACCTACGCGGCGTACGCCGGTCAACTGGTTGCCGAGCATGCAATCCGGCTCGGAGCTGAACCGGGTGCCCGGCTGCTCAGCGAGGCGGCGCGGTGGCAGGTCGCCGATTCGGTGGTGCGCAACTACGCCGGTGACTTCACCGTCGCGCCGGGTGTGGTCGCGTCCGTCACCGACTACGTGCTCGGGTTGGCCGGTCAGCTTGCCGATCACCTCGCCGAGCCGGCGGCGATCGAGGATTTCAGCACCGGGCTGATGGCCCAGTTGTCCGCATTGGCGCCGAAACCGAACGGCAGGGTGGACTGGCCCGGTTATCTGGGCAACCTGGTCAATTCGCTGCGTCAGCGTGTGGAACTCATTCCGCTGCTGACTGCATTCGCGGCTGCCAAACGCGCCGAAGGCGCGATGGACTTCGCCGATCAAATGGTTCTTGCGACTCAGCTGGCTCGGCTGGACTCGGTCGCCGAGATCGAGCGATCCCGATACAAGGTGGTGCTCCTCGATGAATACCAGGACACCGGTCACGCTCAGATCGAAATGCTGGCCGCGCTGTTCGCAGACGGACGGTCGGTCACCGCTGTTGGCGACCCGCTGCAGTCGATCTATGGCTGGCGAGGTGCGAGCGCGAACAGCATCCGCCGCTTCGACAGCAGGTTCCGGCAATCATCGGGGGAGCAGGCCCGGCTGTATCCGCTGATGACGAGCTGGCGCAACGACATCCGAATCCTGAACGCAGCGAACCGGATCGCCGAAGACCTGCGCGAGGCGACCGACCTGCCATTGGCGCCGCGACCCGGCGCAGCGGCGGGTCAAGTTGCTGTCACCCTCGCGCCGACCGAAGCGGCCGAAGCGGCGTGGATAGCCAATCGGCTGCGCGCGGAATGGGATGGCCCGGCAGAGAATTGGACGTCAGCAGGCCGCACGCTTGCCGTGCTGGTGCGCAAGCGCTCGATCATCCCGGCGGTGCGTCAGGCGTTGCACGACCAGGGCCTTCCGGTGGAGGTCGTTGACCTGGGCGGTCTGGTCGGCGTGCCAGAAGTGGCCGACCTGGTCGCGACGCTTCGAGTGCTGGTGGACCACAGCGCAGGCGGATCGCTTGCCCGCTTGCTCACCGGCGCCCGGCTGCGGATCGCACCGGCGGATCTTGTCGCGCTTCACCGACGCGCCCGGGTTCTGGCCCAGTTGGCAGGCGTGAGTCTCCTCGACCATCTGCACACGCTCACCGCGTTCGCTGAGCCGGCCGGCGACACCGGCAGAGGCGAGACCGGCAGAGGCGAGACCGGCACAGGCGACACCGACGGAGGCGTCGCAGATGAGGTGGAAGACGATCGGATCGAGCCGTCGCTGGTCGAGGCGCTGGACGATCTGGGCGACAAGGGTGCCTATTCCGAAGCCGGCTACCGGCGCATGTCGGACTTCGCCGGACGGCTGCGCCGGTTGCGGCGGCGGCTGGATCTGCCGTTACCGGATCTACTCGACGAGATCGAACGCACCCTCGGCCTGGATGTCGAGGCGGCTGCCCGTCCGGGCTTCGAACGGGTCGGCCGCGCAAACCTGGACAGGTTCAGCGACGAAGCTGCTCGGTTCGCCGGCGAACGCTCGGCATCGGCGGTAGCGGCTGGTTCTTCACTGGTCGGCGCCTTCCTGTCTTATCTCAAGGCCGCGGAGGACGAGGAGTACGGCCTGAAGCCGGCCGCAATCGAGGTCCATTCCGACCGCGTCCAAGTGCTGACCGTGCACGGCGCCAAGGGATTGGAATGGGATGTCGTAGCAGTTGCCGGACTCTGCAAAGGCGGTTTCCCGAGCGATCCGAAGATCAACGACTGGGCCCGAACGAGACAACTGCTGCCCTCGGCCTTGCGAGGCGACGCGGCCGACCTGCCTCGGCTCGAATTCGGCGCGGCTGCCCATCGTGGCGAGGCCGAGCGGGCCGTCAACGACCACCACGACCAACTGACCGAGCGGCACCTGCTCGAGGAACGCCGTCTGGGTTACGTGGCATTCACCCGGGCCCGCCGTTCGCTGTATGTCTCAGGCGCCACCTGGGGAAACGGGATCAAGCCGCGTGATCCGTCGGTGTTTCTGAGTGAGCTGTCCGGCCTCGACGACGGCACGGTCGAGGTGGATGGTTGGCACCAGCCTGCCGAGGGCGACACCAACCCCAACCTGGACTCGCAGATCACGGCGTCGTGGCCGGCCGATCCGTTGGCTGAGCGCAGAGCGGCGGTTCAGGCCGGCGCCGAACTGGTTCGAACGGCCCGCCAACAGCTACGCGAGCCGAACGCGGTTGCCGCATCGAAGGCCCCGGTACCGAAGAACGCTGCCGAATCGACCGAACCGAACGACGCTGCCGAACCGACCCAACTGATGCTGGATATCTCACCTACCGCAGACAGTGCTGCGTTGTGGAGACGGGACGTGGATCTGCTGCTGGCAGAGCATGCGGCCGCGGCACGGTCCGGCGTCATCGAGGTGGCGTTGCCCTCCCACCTGTCGGCATCGGACCTGGTGAGCTTGTCCGGGGATGAGGCCGAACTGGCGCGACGACTTCGCCGTCCGGTCCCAACCCGGCCTGCCAAGCAGGCCCGCCGTGGGACTGCCTTCCATTCCTGGCTGGAACAGCGCTGGTCTGCCGACACCTTGCTGGACGTGGATGAGCTGCCGGGTGCCGCGGACGAGGTCATCGACGACGCCGAGCTCGAGTCGCTGAAAGCCGCGTTCGAGGTGAGTGAGTGGGCCGACCGAACCCCAGTCGCGGTCGAGGTCCCGTTCGAGATGACCTTCGGCGGCCGGGTGGTGCGGGGTCGGATGGATGCGGTGTTCTGCGATCCGGACGGTCGCTACACCGTGGTGGACTGGAAGACCGGGAAGCCCCCGACGGGAACCGATGCCGCGAGCAAGGCCGTCCAACTCGCTGTGTATCGATTGGCTTGGGCTGCGCTGCGGGGAATCGATGGAGCCGCGCTCGACTCGGTGGGCGCCGCCTTCTATTACGTCGGCGCCGATGTCACCGTGTCACCGGCGGACCTGCTGTCCTCCGAGGAGCTGCGCATGCTCATCAACGGCTGACAACCAACGGCTGACGGCCCAAACGGTAGACGCGCACAGCTTGACGTCATGCTTCGGCGCAGGCGAGCGAGGCCACATGCCGGCCGATCTCCAACGCGCTGGTAGCCGCCGGTGATGGTGCGTTGAGGACGTGCACATTGCGTCCTCGGCGCACGATCAGAAAGTCGTCGACAAGGGCTCCGTCCGAGCGCAGCGCCTGGGCGCGCACCCCAGCCTTGCTCGGCACCAGGTCATCGGACGTGATCTCAGGGACCAGCCGGGCCAGGCTGGCAGCGAACCGCGCCTTGGACAGCGACCGGGCCATCTCGGCAAATCCGGGACGGTAGTTGGCGCGGGCAAGCGCCCAGAAGCCACGAAAGCGCAGGGTGTCCAGCACATCTGCCGGACGCACCGTGCGCCACCGATAGCCCTCTCGGGCCAGCGCCAGCACCGCGTTGGGACCGGCGTGCACGCTGCCGTCCACCATCTTGGTCAGGTGCACGCCAAGGAACGGGAAGTTCGGGTCCGGCACCGGGTAGATCAGGCCCTTCACCAGGTACCGACGTTGCGCGCTCAGCTCGTAGTACTCGCCGCGGAACGGCACGATCCGCGACGAATGATCTGCCGAACCGTCGCCGTCCAGGGCTGCGATCCGGTCCGATTGCAGCCCTGCGCAGTTGATCACCACATCGGCGCGGAGCTCACCGGCCGACGTCTGCAAGACCGACTGCGCGCCGCGGCGGGTCAGGCCGGTGACAGCGACCGAGGTGCGTACCTCGGCACCGTCGCCGTGCGGCCCGATCAGATCCTCGGCGAGCGCGGCGCACACCGCGGAGTAGTCGGTGATCGCGGTGCTGGGCACCCGCAATGCGGCGATGCAGGAGACGAACGGTTCGTGCTCGCGGGCCTGCTCCGGGCCGAGCTGCTCGACCTGGACACCATTGTCCAACCCGCGCTGGTGCAGCGCGGCCAGTCGGGGCAGTTCCGCTGCCTCGGTGGCGACGATCAGCTTGCCGGTTCGGATCATCGGAATGCCGTGCGAGCGCGCATAGTCGGCCATCGAGGCTGCACCCGCCTGACACATCCGCGCCTTGGCAGAGCCGGGTGGGTAGTAGATGCCGGAATGAATCACTCCGGAGTTGCGCCCCGTTTGGTGCTGGGCGAGCGCATCCTCTTTCTCCAGCAGCGTGATCTCGGCGCCTGGATCGGCTTGTGAGATGGCGCGAGCTGTCGCCAACCCGAGAATGCCGCCGCCGATCACCGCATACCGGGTCTTGGCCCCCACGTCCGGTGTCCTCCTCGGCCTCGCAATCGAGGCAGGTATCGTTTCCTGGGCCCCGAGTTCTGCGACGGGCTCGCCGTAGAGGCGCGGAGCAGACAGGAGCTGAAGCGCGTGTCAGAGGTTGTCGCGCTCGGTCAGCCTACCGTGGGCGAGGAAGAGCTCGCGGCTGTTGCCGAGGTGTTCGCATCGGGATGGCTGGCCGGGAATGGGCCGACCTCTCGCAAGTTCGAAGCCGACTTTGCCCAGGTCGCGGGCACCGAGTTCGCGCTTGCAGTGAGCAATTGCACCGCGGCATTGCATCTGGCCTTCCTCGGCCTGGGGCTGGGCCCCGGCGATGAGGTCATCGTCGCCGACTACACCTTCCCCGCCACCGGGCACGCCGTGATGTTCACCGGTGCGACCCCGGTGTTCGCCGACGTCCGGCCCGATATTTGGACTGTGGACCCGGCCGCGGTCGCTGCTGCCATCACACCGCGCACGGTGGGGATTGTCGGCGTCGACGTGGTCGGGCAGCCCGCGGACTATGACGAGTTGCGAGAGCTTGCCGACCGGCACGGGTTGTGGCTGGTCGAGGACGCCGCGGCCGCGTCCGGGGCAACCTATCGCGGCCGTCCGGCCGGGTCCTTGGCCGACGCGGCCTGTTTCTCCTTCCACGGCCGTAAGGGGATCACCTCGGGCGAGGGCGGCGCGCTGACCACGAACCGGCCCGAGCTGGATGCCTTTGCGCGCAAGGCACATGCCTTCGGTATCGAGAGTGCACTGAACCGTGCCGCTTCGGCTGATCTGCCGGTGCCGCGCTTCGACGAGCTCGGTTACAACTACAAGCTGTCCGACATCGCGGCGGCGATCCTGCGGGTGCAGTTGACCCGGCTACCTGAGTTGATCAAGGCGCGGCAAACCGTGGCAGACGGTTACCAGCAGCGGCTTGCCGACCTGGACCTGGTGTCCTTGCCGGTGACCGGCGCGGACCGCGGACACGTCTGGCAGTCCTACCTGTTGACCCTGGATCCGTCTGTCGGCCGCGCCGCCGTTGCTGCGCAGCTGAGGCGGTCGGGAGTGCAGTGCAACTTCGGCACGTACGCCTCGCACCTGCAGCCGCTTTATGTCACTACGTACGGCACACCCGAGCCGTGCCCGGTATCGGCTGACGTGTTCCGGCGGCACCTGGCCATTCCGATGCATGCCAACCTGACCTCAGACGAGCTGGACCGGGTTTGCGTCGCCCTGCGCGCCGCGCTCAGCACGACGGGCTGATGGCGTACCTGATGCCGTTGTCGACCGTTCCCGCCCGCAGTATCGACTTCTAGTACGGAGCAGCTATATGGCACCCAAGACCGTCCTGTTCACCGGTGGCGCAGGTTTCATCGCCGGCCACGTCGTTCCCATGTTGTTGGAGCGCGATTACCAGGTCCGGATCTTCGACAACATGTTCCGCGGTGATCGAGCCGAGGTGGCCGAACTGGTGGCCGGTGGCAACGTCGAGTTGATCGACCAGGATGTCCGCTACGGCGGCGCCGTGCAACGGGCGATGAAAGGTTGCGACTCGGTGATCCACTTCGCGACCGTCTCGATCAACAAGTCGGTCGCTGACCCCGATGAGTCGATCGACGTGAACATGGTCGGCAACCACAATGTCTTCGCCGCGGCCGCCGATCTGGGAGTGCGTCGGCTGGTGTTCGCGTCATCGGCGTCGGTGTACGGCGATCCGCAGAAGTTGCCGATGCACGAGGATGACCGCCTCGACCCGCTCACCCCGTACTGCATCAGCAAGCGAGCGGGCGAGGACCTGCTCGGTTTCTACCAGCGGACCAAGGGACTGAGCTGGATCGCGTTGCGGTTCTTCAACGTCTACGGTCCCGGTCAAAAGGTCGAGGCGTACTACACCTCCGTCATCAACCACTTCGTCGAACGACTGCGCGCCGGCCAGCCCCCGGTGATCGACGGCGAGGGCAAGCAGTCGATGGACTTCATCCACGTCCACGACATCGCCCGCGCGGTAGTCGCCGCGCTGCACAGCGAGCGGGACAACGTGCCCGTGAACATCGGCACCGGCATCGACACCACGATCGCCGAACTGGCCCGGATCCTGATCGAAGCCGTCGGGGTCGACGTGCAACCGCAGTTCAACCCGCGCGATGTGCTCGTCTCCCGCCGCGCTGCCGACATCAGCCGCGCCAAGGACGTCCTTGGCTGGGAGCCGACGATCGGCGTCGAGCAAGGCATGATCGACCTCGTCCGGTCGGGTCAATGACCGAGTCCGAGCACGGGATAGCGCCGAATCGCTTCAATCCGCACGCCTGGATCGTTGGCGAGCCGGTCATCGGTCCGGGCACCTGGATCGGCGCCTTCACCCTCATCGACGGTTCCGGTGGCCTGACCATCGGCGCAGGTTGCGACATCTCTTCGGGCGCGCAGATCTACACGCACAGTTCGGCCAAGCGATGCGTGAGTGGGCGGGCCTATCCGGAGATCGACCGGGAGCCGGTGCGGATCGGTGACCAGGTGTTCATCGGCGCGAACGCCGTGGTGCAGATGGGTGTCACGATCGGTGACCGGGCCGTCATCGGCGCGGGCGCGGTGGTGACTCGCGACGTCGCCGCTGGCACGGTTGTGGCCGGGGTGCCGGCCCGTCCGATCGCCCGGGTGGTGATGGCCGGGGCAGAGGTCAGTTACGTCCCGATCGATCAAGACCCCGATCGCGCCCCGGAGTCCGGCTGATGCGGATCGCAGTCGTGAACAACTTCTTCCCACCTCGGGTGGGCGGTAGTTCACATCTGTCCGACGCGCTTGCCATCGGCTACGCCGCCGCCGGCCACGAAGTCGTGGTCATCACGGCTACCTATCGGGACGCGCCGGCCTACGAAGAACGTGACGGGCTGAAAATCTTCCGGCTGCAGGCAGTGCCGATGCCGGCGACCAGGCTGGCGATCAGCTTCGACATGGCCTTCACAACGCGGCCTTCGTTGAAACGCCGGCTCGCCGAGATTCTGGACGCATTCTCACCCGACGTCATCCATCAGCATGGTCAGTTCTTCGATCTGAGCTGGGCCACCGGACGGTACGCCCGCAGTCGGGCGATCCCTGTCCTGCTGAGCGTGCACACCCGACTGGAGAGCCCGACTCCCAGCTACGCGCGGATCTTTCACGCCCTCGACGCGCTGGTCGTCGCCCCGGAGCTGCGCCGCTACAAACCGACTTTCGTAGTGATGGATTCGCAGATGGAGCGCTACATCAACCGGCGCTATCGGCGGGCTATCTCGGGTCGCGCGCACATCCCGGTTGGCGTTGAGCTGGATCGTGGCACGCACGGCGATGCGCAGCGGGTACGGGACAAACACCGGCTCGATGAGCACACGCCGGTGATCCTGTCGTTGGGCCACGTCATCCAGATGCGTGATCGGGTCGCACTGGTCGAAGCACTGCCGTTGATCCGGCAGAAGGTCCCGGACGCGAAGGTGTTGATCGTCGGGGCGGTGCACTTCCCCAAGTTCGAAACCCGGGCGCAGGAGCTGGGAGTGTCGGACATGATCGTCAGTGTCGGTGCCGTGCCGGGGGCCGACGTCGCCGACTATTTGGCGGCCGCGTGGGTGGAGAGCCACGACTTGCAGGGCTACGGCTTGGGCACCGCGAGTCTCGAGGCGATGGCCGCCGGCGTCCCGGTGGTCGCTGCCGTTCGCCACGACAACTTCGGCAGTGTGGAGCTGTCCTCCGGCACCGACTGCTGGCTGGTGGACGTCGACGATCCCGAAGGTTTGGCCGATGCCCTGACCACCGCATTGACGGACGTGGACGCCTCTCGCGCTGTCGGTGCCGCCGGCCGCGAGCTGGTCCGGCGACACTTTAGGATCGAGGCCGTGGTGACGCGGCACCTCGAAGTTCTCAGCGCTCTGGTGGCCTCCAGTGCCTGAACTGGACGCAACTGCGCCGACATCCGACGGCGAGGAGCTGTCGACGATGGGAGCGCTGGCAGCGCATCCGCTGCTCAAGTCCATGCTGCGGGTCGGCCGGGTAGTCGTTTTCGTCGCGGTGTTGGTGATGATCTGCTACGCCGCCGCGGTGGAGTGGAGTGCGGTCCGCAATACGATCCGGGCGCTGAGCCTCAAGTCGATCGTGGCCGCCGCGCTGGCAATCGTGTTCGGGATGTTCGCTTCGGTGCGCGTTTGGCAGGAACTGCTTGCGTCGATGGGCACCCGCGTCCGCTACCGGGCCGCCGCGCAGGTCAACCTGGTCGGGCAGCTGGGTAAGTATTTGCCCGGCAGCGTATGGGCATTCGTGCTGCAGGCGCAGCTGGGCAAACGTTATGAGATCCCGCGGGCTCGTGCCCTGACGACGCTGTTGCTCTCGGCCGGCACAACCAGTGTCACCGCCTTGACCCTCGCGGTACTGGCAGTTGAGCCGCTGTCGAAGAAGTGGGGAGCCGCAGCGTGGTTGCTGCTGGTGGGCCCGCTGAGCCTGATCGCGATCGTGCCACCCGTGTTGACCCGGATCGCCAACCTTGCGTTGCGGATACTGCGCCGGCCACAGCTCACGAGGAACCTCATCTCCTCGCACGTCCTCAAAGCCGTTGGCTGGTCCTTCGTGTCCTGGCTCTTCTTCGGCTTGCACCTGTGGCTGCTCACCGGTTCGCTGGCCAAACAGTCGATGACCGGATTCGTGATCTGCACCGGCGCCTATGCGCTGGCGATGTCCGCCGGCTTCCTGGCGTTCGTGCTGCCGTCCGGAGTAGGCGTGCGCGAGGCGGTGATCGTGGGCGGACTGGCACCGCTGGCTGCGTCCGGGCCTGCGCTGGCGATCGCACTCACCTCGCGGTTGTTGTTCACCGTCGCCGACGTGACTACGGCACTGGTGGCGATCCTGTTCGCGCGACTGAGTGCACAACGGCACAACGTGGCGCACAACGTGGACCATTAGCGGCTATTCGCAGTTGGCCGTGGTGGCCTGCTGATTCAAGCGTGTGCGCCGTGTGCGCCGTGTGCGCCGTGGGTGCTCGGGTCGCTGGGGTGGAGTGGTGGCGCGGCTACCGTGGGTGCACGGCGTAGGTCAGGTGCGTCACCCGCGAGGACGGCTCCGAACGGACCGGCTCCAGCGCGACCCTGGACGCGTCCACGCCGTCGAACAGGCGGGTGCCGGAGCCGAACAGCACCGGTGACAGCGCGATCGAGAACTCGTCGATCAGGCCGGCGTTCAGGTGCTCCAGGATCGTTGCGCCGCCGCCGGCGATGCGGACGTCGCCGTCGCCGGCGGCCTCGCGGGCCTGGTCGAGGGCGTGCTCGATGCCGTCGTTGACGAAGTGGAACGTGGTCCCGCCGGGCCGCTCCCAGGGGTCACGCTTGGTGTGCGTCACGACGAAGACCGGCGTGTGGAACGGCGCCTCCTCCGGCCATGCCTGCTCGCCGAGATCGAACATGCGCTTGCCCATGACGCTCGCGCCGGTGCGCTCGAACGTCTCCCGCGCGACGTCGTTGTCGCGGCCCTCCTCGCCGCCCTCGCCCAGCTTCAGGTTCTCCTGGAAGAACCGCAGCGGGAAGATCCACTGCTGCAGTTCCATCCACTGCGCCATCCAGCGCTGAACGTCCGGGTCGTCCTGCTTATCGGGCGCGAAGAAGTCGTCAACGGGCACGGACTCGGGCGCGATGAACCCGTCCAGCGACATCGACACGCTGAAGAACACCTTCCCGGCCATCAGCCCTCCGCCCCCTTCCGCGCGAGGTCGGTGATGTAGGCAGCCAGGTTGCTCAGGGTCTGCTGGCCGCCCTCGATCGCGTGGTACTTCTCGACCGCCTCGTCGCGCAGTTCCTTGGTGGGGAACACCGTGTGCATCACGATCCGGGTCGCCGCGCCGTCCGGCGCGAAGGTCAGGACCGATTCGAAGGCGTTCGGGTCGTCGCGGGACTCACCGTGCAGCAGCGCGATCCGCTCCGGCGGGGCGATCCGCAGCCAGCGGATCCACTCGGAGTAGTCGGTCCCGTCCGGCCCGTGCAGCACGAAGTCCCACTCCCCGCCCTCGCGGAACTCGAAGGACCGCGTGGTGGTGGTGAACCCCTCCGGACCCCACCACCGCGACAGGTGCCGGACCTCGGTGAACGCCTCGAACACCAGCTCCCGGGGGGCGTCGATGACCCGGGAGATCACGATCTCCCGGTCGGCCGTCGCCGGCTCCGCCCGCGCTTCATGCCTTGCCCCTGCCATCGGTCATTCCTCCTGCCGTGTCTGCTTGAGGTCCTGCACGTAGGTGTCCAGCCGGTCGAAACTCTCGTTCCAGAACCGCTCGAACCCGCCGGTCCACTCGTGAACCGGTCGCAGCCCGCGGGCGTCAAGGCCGTACAGGCGCTGCTTGCCTGCCTTGCGGTCCCGCACCAGCCCGACCTCCCGGAGCACCCGCAGGTGCTTGGACGCCCCCGGCTGGCTCATCCCCAGCTCCTGGGCCAACTCGGTCACCGGCCACTCACTCGCCCGCAGCAACACCAGGATCTCCCGGCGCTGCGGCTCGGCGATCGCGTTGAAGACGTCCGACGTAGTCGCTGCTCGTGCCATGGCAGTCATCATATTCCTATATCGGAATACGTCAAGCGGGTTGGGAATCGGGCGGTCACCGCCGGCCAACCCTTGGCGGCGATCCAGCTAGCTGGTCAGCGCGACAGTGCGGTTCGTCCTCGCCGCCTCGATGACGGACTCCGCTACCTGGACGGCGGCGAAACCCTGTTGCAGCGTGACGATGTCGCTGTCGTTGCCCAATACGGCATCGCGGAATGCTTCGTGCTCCCGGCGCAGCGGCTCCATCTTGCTGAACGCGTATCGAACGACATCGCCCTCGGTCATGCCGCGGAAGTGGGCGATGTCCTCCCAGTCGAGAGCCACCGTGCCGTTGGCGTGGAAGGTCAGGTCGGCAGTCAGCGTGTCGGCGACGTAGGTTCCCTTGTCGCCGGTGACAACGGTGACCCGTTCCTTCATCGGTGACAGCCAATTGACCAGATGATTCGTAGGCGTGCCATCAGCCAGCAGGCCGGTTGCGGCTACCAGATCCTCGTGTTGCCGGCCGCTCTTGTGCGACGTTTGGGCACTGATCGCCGCGAACGGTTGGTCGGTGATCCACATGGTGAGATCCAGGTCGTGGGTGGCGAGATCGAACACCACTCCGACGTCGGCGATCCGGGCCGGGAACGGACCCTGCCGGCGGGTCGCCACCTGGTAGATGTCACCCAGATCGCCGTTGGCAAGCCGGGCTTTGAGCTGCTGCAGCGCCGGGTTGTAGCGCTCGATATGACCGACCGCCCCGATCAGTCCGGCGGCGTCGAAGATCTTGGCCAGCCCGATCGCAGCCGCGCTGTCCGAGGCCACCGGCTTCTCCACCAGCATGTGCACGCCGGCCTGTGCGAGCTCGGTCCCGATCTGCTCGTGCAGCGACGTCGGCGCGGCGACCACGCAATAGTCGAGGCCGTTGTCGATGAGTGCGGAGACCGAGGTGAACACCGGCGCGCCGTGCGCGTTGCGGTGCGGATCGCCGGCCGGGTCGGCAACTCCGGCGAGATCCACGCCGGCCAGCGAGTCCAGCATCCGGGCGTGGTTGCGCCCCATCGACCCGAGCCCGATCAGGCCGGCACGCAGCGGCCGAGCGATTGTCATGAAGCACCTGCCGCGGTGACTGCGTTTACCGACTCGGCGATCGTTGCCAGGTCCTGCTCGGTGAGCTTGGGATGTATCGGCAGGGAAATCACCTGAGCTGCGGCCAGTTCGGTTTGCGGTAGCTCGAGGGTCTGGTTGAACGACGGCAGGCGATGGGTGGGTGTCGGGTAGTAGCGGCCAGAGCCGACGCCGCGATCGGCCAATTCGGCGACGATCCGGTCCCGTTCGCCGGCCGGCACCCGAACGGTGTACTGGTGATAGACGTGCGTCGCACCGGATCGCACCGGTGGCGTCACGACGTTCTGCAGGTTGGCATCGAGAAATGCGGCGTTGGCCTGGCGTTGCTTGGTCCACTCGGCGAGTCGGCCCAGCTGCACCCGGCCCACCGCGGCATGCACGTCGGTCATGCGGGTATTGAAGCCCACCACCTCGTTCTGGTACTGCGTTTCCATGCCTTGGTTACGCAGCAGTCGCACCATCCTCGCCAACGCGGGATCCTGTGTGGTGACCATGCCGCCTTCGATCGAGGTCATGTTCTTGGTCGGGTAGAAGCTGAACGCCCCGAACGTTCCGAAGCTGCCGACCGGCACGCCCTGCAAGCATGCGGCATGCGCCTGGGCGGCATCCTCGAACACCGCAAGCGAATGTCGTTGTGCCAGCTGGGTTATCTCGTCCATAGACGCCGGGTGTCCGTACAGATGGACCGGCATCACACCGGCGGTTCGCGCCGTAACGGCCGCCTCGATCGCTGCCGGGGAGATGCAGAACGTGTCCGCGTCGATATCTGCGAAAACCGGGGTTGCGCCGGTGAGGGCCACCGCATTCGCGGTCGCCGCGAACGTGAAGGACGGCACGATCACCTCGTCGCCCGGCCCGATCCCGGCGGCCACCAGGCCAAGGTGCAGCGCTGACGTTCCCGAGTTGACGGCGACACACTGCGCACCGGCCACGAATTCGGAGAATTCCTGCTCGAATGCGGCCACCTCGGGGCCCTGGACCACCATGCCCGACTGCAACACGCGGTCCACGGCAGCCCGTTCCTGCTCGCCGATCATCGGCGCTGCCGCGGCAATCATAGGAACTCCTCAAAGAGTGAGACGGGCAGACCGCAGCTACCTGCAGTCAGCTCAAGCGAGCGAGACGACCGGCGCAGACCAAATGGGTCGAGCCGGACGCGCCGAAGCTACCTGCCGCGCACCAGCCGGCTCACGTCGGGGATGTCATCTGCGAGACTGGCCGACGGTCAACGTCCGTCCGAGGACGGCCGGTGCCGAGGCAATCCACGACAATCCGGGAAGACAATCCGAGATAAGGGACGAGGCATGTTGACGGTTCGGCAGGTTACACCGCAGCGTGTCATCCGGGCATTCCGGTCGCCGAATCACCGGTTCCTGCCCCTGCAACTCTTCGCCATCGCCCTCTATCTCGTCATGGTGGTGAGCGGGTCTACGACATCGTCGCTGAGCGGGCCGAACGAACGCGTCAGTGCCCAGTTGAGTTCGACCATCGGCACGCCGCGCGGTGTCCGCTCAGATGAATGGTTGGTCCAAACTCCGTACGAGTTATGGACGCTGTCGACAGGGTCGGTGAAGTCCGCTACGCCGATGTCACAGCAGCTGGGCCTGATCTATCAGATCCCGGCCGGCGGCATCGCGGAGAATGTCGTCTTCTTCGATGGCGCTGCACTCAAACTCGGCCCCGAACTGCCCGACGCGATGTTGTTCGCAGCGCGCTGGTGGCTGCCGGTGCTGATTTTGCTGCTGGCGCTTCCGAGTTGGCTGGTGCGAATCGGGTCACGGCGATCGGTCGCGGTTCTGGCGACCGGGCTCATCGCGCTCAGTCCGTCGGTGGCGTGGTGGTCGATGATGCCGATCCGGTGTGGCGCTTACACCGTCGCCGGGTGCCTGCTCGTGATGTCAGGCATCGACAGGTGGCTGGCCGGCAAACGGGTGATACCGCTGCTGATGTTCGCGGTAGCGGGCGTGCTGTTCGCCAGATTGCCCACCTACTACGTGCCGTGGTCGATCACCATCGGGTTGCCGGTGCTGACTGCGACCGCCCTGTGGATCTTCCTCGATCCGGCTCGCCGCCGGGCCGGACTGGCAGCGGTGGCGACGTCCGGCGTCGTTTCTGGCGTGCTGTTCGGTGGGCTGGTGGTCGAGAACGCCGACGCGTTGCGCGCCGAACTGAACACCGTCTATCCGGGTACCCGAACCTCAGGTGGCCATTCCAGGCCGTGGGGTGCGGTGTTCGGTGCGCCGATCGATTGGGCCTTGCAGAACAAGCACCCCCTCAGCCAGAGCAACCAGAGCGAACTGTCCTCGGCGTATTCGGTGGCAGGCGTGCTCGCTCTGGTGCTGGCGCCTTTCGTGCGGCGGGGCCGGCGTGATCCGCAAACGTGGGCGATTGCCGCTCTGGGCGCCTGGACGGTGCTGTGGCTGGTCTGGTGCCTGGTGGATCTCGGTTCCTGGTCGGCCCACCTGCCGGTGATCAACCGGGTGCTGCCGGAGCGCGCGGCGCAGACCGTCGGAATCTCGGCGACGATGTTCCTGGCCCCGGTGCTCTCGCGCTATCTCGATGCTCCACGGCGTCCAGTTGCGATCGGGGCAGCGTTGCTCTGCGGGGCAATCTCGCTGATCGCCGGCTTCAACGCCCGGTCGCGGTTCTTCCACACGCTGCCGGTGTCCGGCATCGTCGTCTCGTCGCTGATCGTGGTTGCGGCGATCCTCGCCGTCACGCTCGTCCGGCGAACGGGCTGGACCGTGCTGCCGATTCTGGTGCTGGTCGCCACTGTTGTCTGGCAGGCCAATCCGTTGCAGATCGGCCTTGGTGACCTGAAGAACTCCACGACGGCGAAGGATCTTGCGGTTGCCGGTGCCAGGGACCGCAAGGCCGATGTCTGGTGGGCGACGGACACCATGTTCACCGACGCGTTGCTCTTGTCCAACGGAGTGCCTTCGATCAGCGGTCACCAGGTGACGGGTCCCAACGATGACCAGTGGCACATCCTCGATCCGACCGATCAGTACAAGCAGGTCTGGAACCGTGGTGCCAGCTACATCGTCTTCCATTGGTTGCCGCAAGGCAGCGCGCCGACGATCAAGCAAGGCAGTACCAAAGATGTGATCCACGTGGGCGTCGACCCGTGCTCGGCTGTGGTGCGCTTGCTCGGTATCCAACGGGTCGTTTCCCAGTTCAGGTTGCACAACAGTTGTCTGCGCCCCACCGGGCAGTTCGTGTGGGCGCGCCGGCGGTTCTTCGAATTCCAACGCACTGATGGGTGAGGATCAGAAAGTGTCGGTTGTAGCGTGGTGCCCGTGACCAACTCGAACAACCTCCGCAACACCGAAGTGCGCAGCTATGTGGCCGCCCACCAGGCCGAGCTACTGAACGACCTGGATGCGTGGCTTCGGATCCCGGGGATCAGCGCCCAGCCCGAGCGGCACCCGGACGTGCATCGCAGCGCCGAATGGTTCGCCGACGCCTGCCGGGCCACGGGCTTTCCGACGGTCGAGATCTGGCCGACTGCCGGCCTGCCGGCCGTGTTCGCACAGTGGCCCTCCGAGGACGAGAACGCCCCGACGGTGGTCGTCTACGGCCACCACGACGTGCAACCGGTCGATCCGATCGAACTGTGGAACACCGACCCGTTCGACCCGACGGTGGACGGTGCCGTGCTGCGCGCTCGCGGTGCTTCCGACGACAAGGGCCAGCTGCTTTTCCACCTGCTCGGTCTTCGCGCGCACCTGGAGACGACCGGACGCACCAGCCCGGCGGTCAACCTGAAGTTCCTGATCGAGGGCGAGGAGGAGTCCGGATCGCCGAACTTCGAGGACCTGCTCGCAGAACGCCGGGACCGGCTGGACTGCGACGTCGTTGTGGTGACCGACACCGGCATGCTCGCTGAGAACGTAGCGAGCGCCGTCACCGGGATGCGCGGACTGGTGGTCGCAACCGTGGCCTTCCACGGCCCGGACCTGGACCTGCACTCCGGTTCGTTCGGCGGCGCGATCCCGAATCCGGCCACTGCGATTGCGCGCTTGGCAGCGGCGCTGCACGACGACGATGGCCGGGTTCAGATCCCCGGCTATTACGACGACGTGCTGGCACTGACCGACGCAGAGCAGGACCTGTTCGCGCAAGTTCCCTTCGACGAGCAGGAGTTCCTCGCCACCAGCAAGTCGCGGGCCTTGGCCGGCGAGCAGGGTTACACCACGCTGGAACGTCTGGGTGCCCGGCCGACCGCAGAGGTCAACGGGATCGGCGGGGGCTATCAGGGCTCCGGCGGCAAGACCATCGTGCCCAGCGATGCATTCGTGAAGCTGTCCTTCCGGCTGGTCGCAAACCAGGATCCGGGCAAGGTCCGTGCCGCGGTAGAGGGCTTTGTCGCCGAGCACACCCCGGAAGGCATCACTCACACCATCGAGTGGGAAGGCGATGGCGTCGCACCGTGCATCGTGGGTATCGACACACCTGCCTACGGCGCGTTGAGCCGTGCCATCTGTGCCGCCTTCGACACCGACGTGGTGCTGCCGACGCGGGAAGGCGGCTCTGGTCCCGAAGCAGCCATCGCGCAATCGCTCGGGGCACCGCTGGTCTTTCTCGGGGTGGGCCTGCCCGACGACCAGATCCACGCGCCGAACGAGAAGGTCACCCTGTCGATGCTCTACAAGGGTGCCGAAGCGGCCGCTCAGCTGTGGGCTGAGCTAGCCGAGCTCGGCCGCAAGGGCCTGCAGGAGTAACGGTGTACGACGGTGAGTGGCGGCCGCCCGCATCGGCCTATCAGCCCTACGGTCAGCCGGCGCCTGGGTATGAGCAGCCGGAGCGTCCGAAGGGTCCGAACCGGACCGCGATCTGGATCGCAGTGGCCGCCGCGGTACTGGTGCTGATACTTGTCGCTGCATTCGTCAACACCCTGCGCAATCGGAATACGAACTCGGCGTCGGGCCTGCCAACGTCGGCACCGGCCGGGCCCCTGGTGCCCGCTCCGAGTTCGCCGAGCAGCCCGAATGGTTCCGGCGGCGGCAATGGCGGTAGCGGCGGCGGCGCCGCACCGATTCCCACGGTCGCATGTCCACTGATCCGTGACGACGAGTCACACATCTCCTACCGCTGCATCGACAACTACCTCGTGCAGGGACAGTCGGACACTCTGCTCGGACTGCGGATTTCCCTCGACCACGAGGTCGAACCCGGATGGGTGATCAGCGAAGGCTCCGGTAATCCGAAGAGCATCATCACTCCGCCCAACAATTCGGTGGGATTCCGGCGCGGACCGTCGAGTACGTCTCCGACGCCCGGTGTCGGTTCCTCGCCCCCGGTGGCGGTGCCAGCGGCGCAGCAGGTGATCGACGAGGTACACCGCCGGACGAACATCGCGTTGCAACAGGCTTACGGTGCCAACCCCACCTCGAAGACGCTGTCCGGGGCAGGTCGCAGCATCTCAGGCGTGCAGGGCTACGTGCTGCAGACCGAGGTCACCATGAACCCGATCTTTCGTGCCGCCGCGCACCTGAAGGCCAAGACCGAACGGCTGTGGGTGGTCGGACTGCCGACCAAGGCAGGGATCAGCATCTTCATGATGTCCATCCCCGACGAGCGTTCGGACCTGTGGCCGAAAGCTGATGCCACGATCAACGCCATCACAGTGTTCTGAGCGTCCTGACTGTTCTGACCGTGCTTGGTGTGAACGTTCCCGGCTATGAGTGACACCAAAGGCGGTGCCCGAATTCGTTTGGCTAGTGTGGGTGGGTGCCCACTGCAAAGCCTGTCGCGCTGAAGGCGCCTACGTTCGATCTCGTCCACCACAAGCTCCACAACGGGCTTCGGGTCGTCGTCGCGCCCGACCGCAGTTCCCCCGTAGTAGGCATCTCGGTGTATTACGACGTCGGGTTTCGTTCTGAGCCTGAAGGGCGAACCGGTTTCGCCCACCTGTTCGAGCATTT
>DASXHV010000053.1:0-39668 GCA_036488285.1 Jatrophihabitans sp.
GTTAGCTAAACTAACGATATGACGACGCCGACTCGGGTGACCACCACGGAACTGGCGTCTTCGCTTCGGTTGTCGCTGCTGCGCGCCGCCCGGCGGATTCGCTCGCAGCGGGTCAATACCGCGATCACGCTGTCCCAACTGTCCGCGCTGGCAACGGTAAAGAAATGCGGACCGCTCAGTGCCGGTGAAGTCGCGGCGGTCGAGCAGGTCCAGCCACCGTCGATGACCAAGATCCTGGCATCGTTGGAGGCCGCCGGCTGGATCGAGCGCGCCGCGCACCCGGAGGATCGCCGGCAGTCGATCATCTCCGTCACGCAGGCCGGACGGGATCTGCTGGCCGCAGAGACTCGCGCTCGTGACGAATGGCTGTCCAAGCGGCTGGCCGAGATGGGCCAAGAGGACAAGGAATTGCTTCGCAGAGTCATCGATGTGCTGGACCGGTTGGGATCTGAGTGACGGTAGCTGTCACAGCGCCAGAGGCTGAATCCTCGACGCCCCGTGTAGTTCGATCAGGCCGCACGAATCCATTGCAGTCGCTGAAGGTTCGCAACTACCGGCTGTACTTTTCGGGGCAGCTCGTCTCGCTCACCGGCACCTGGGCGCAGCGGGTGGCGCAGGACTGGCTGGTGCTGCAACTCACCAACTCCGCAACCGCGCTCGGCATCGTCACAGCGCTGCAGTTCGCGCCTGCGTTGCTGCTCTCGCTGTACGGCGGAGCGCTGGCTGATCGCGGCGACAAGCGCAAGTTGCTGTTGGGCACCCAGACCGGGATCGGGCTGGCCGCACTCGCGCTCGGGATCCTGGACGTAACAGGGGTTGTAGCGCTGTGGCACGTGATGTTCCTGGCCGCAGTGGTCGGCGTGGTGTCGGCCATCGACACCCCGATCCGGCAGTCCTTTGTCGTCGAGATGGTCGGCGCCGACGACCTGCCCAACGCCGTCGCGCTGAACGCGACGACCTTCAACCTGGCCCGGATCCTGGGGCCTGCCATTGCAGGCGTGGTGATCTCGGCCTTCGGTACCGGCTGGGCGTTCCTGGGTAATGCCGCCTCGACGATCGCGGTGTTGACCGGCCTGATCCTGATGCGTACGGCCGAGCTCTACCCGTCCAAGCCGGTGGACCGGCAACCGGGCCAGTACCGCGCTGCGCTTGCCTACGTGCGGAATCGATCGGATCTCATCCTGCCGATGGCCCTGATGTTCATCATCGGAACGTTCGGCATGAACTACCAGATCACCATCGCGCTGCTCGCCAAGCAGGTGTTCGGACGCGGTGCGGGCTCCTATGGCTTGCTGTCCACGACGCTGGCGGTCGGCGCCACGATCGGTGCCGTCGCTGCGACCTTTCGGCGCCGCCGTCCGACGAGGCTGTTCCTGATCGGGGCCGCGACGGCGTTCAGTGTCACCGAGATCGTGACGAGTGCGATGCCGAGCTTCAATTGGACGGCGCTGGCCCTGATACCCGCCGGGCTGACCATGATCACCCTTGCCCAGTCGGCCAATGCGACCGTGCAACTGGGTGTCGAACCAACCATGCGCGGCCGGGTGATGGGCCTCTACATTCTGTGCTTCATGGGCGGCACACCGGTCGGCGCTCCGATCGTCGGCTGGGTCGCCGAGCAGTTCGGACCACGGTGGGGAATGCTGGGCGGTGGCTTGATCTGCCTGGCCGCGACGGCACTGTTGGCCGGCTACCTGTCGCGGCGGCACCGTGTCGGGTTCGCCGATCTGCGTGACCGGATCGCGGCGTCGGCTGCCTGAGCCGGTCGGTACCGTCTCGGTGTGGCCGTCCTGATCAGCGATCCTTCCGACGACCGGCTCGCCGACTTCCGTGATCTGATGGACGCCGATGTGCGTCCGGACCGCCGCGGCATCGTGATCGCCGAGGGCGTCAATGTCGTCGAGCGACTGGCCAAGTCGTCCTATGTGATAAGGGCAATCGTCGGTGTCGACGCCAAACTCGATGCGTTGGCGCCGGTGCTTTCGGCCGTCTCGTGCCCGGTGTACTGCGTGGACAAGTGGACGCTGTCCCAGACGGTCGGCTTCCGAGTCACCCGGGGCGTGATGGCCGCGGCGAGCCGCCCAGCGCCGCTTCCTGCTGCTGCTGTCATCGCCGCGGGCCGCCGGTTCGCGGTGTTGGAGTCCATCAACGATTTCGAGAACCTGGGCTCGCTCTTTCGCAACGCCGCCGCCTTCGGGCTGGACGGGGTGTTGCTTGATCGCCGGTGTGCGGACCCGCTGTATCGGCGCAGCGTCCGGGTGTCGATGGGGCACGTGTTCGGGATGCCATTCGCGATCCTGGACGATCCGTGGCCTGCGGCATTGGGGCTGTTGAGCGATGCAGGCATTCGAGTGCTGGCGATGACCCCTCGGCCGGCGGCTGTCCCGCTGCGTTCGGTCGCGGCGCCCGGCAAGTGGGCAGTGCTGCTCGGCGCCGAGGGCCCTGGGTTGACGCAGGGCGCCTTGGCCGCAGCGGACGAATGGGTACGAATCCCGATGGCCGAGGGGGTCGACTCGCTGAACATCGCAACGGCTGGGGCCGTGGCGTTCGCGCATCTCGCTGGCAGCGAAACCTGATAGCGCCCGGGCGTTGTCCGGGAACAGTTCGCCTGCCCAAACAGTTGAGTGCTATTGACTCAACCTATTAGTTCTGATCGATTGGCGAGTTAGGAACGAATATGAACGAAAAAGTTACTTTGCCGGTATTGCCGCTCGACGACATCGTCGTGCTGCCCGGCATGGTGGTGCCTTTGCAGCTGGACGATGCCGAAATCCGGGCAGCCATCGACGCCGCCCAAGTCAAGGCGGTGCCGGGTACCGGTACCGGTACAGGTGCCGAGAACGAATCCGCCAGCGTGTTGCTGGTGCCGCGACCGGATGGCAAGTACGCCAGTGTCGGGACCGTGGCTGTGATCGAGCAGATCGGTCGGCTGCGTGGCGGCGAACAGGCTGCCGTGGTGCGCGGTACCGTCCGCGCTCGGATTGGCAGCGCAACGACGGGGCCCGGCGCGGCACTGTGGGTCCAGGCGACGGTTCAGGAACATGTCGTGCCGGCGGAGCAGAAGGCCGAGGTGACCGGCCTGGCGCGTGAGTACAAGCTGGTCGCGACCGCGATCCTGCAACAGCGCGGCGCCTACCAGTTCGTCGATTCCGTCCAGAGCATCACCGACCCCTCGGCGTTGGCCGACGTCGCGGGTTACGCGGGCTACCTCACCGATGAGCAGAAGGTCTGGCTTCTGGAGACCAGTGACGTTGCTGAGCGGCTCCGGCAGCTGTTGACCTGGAGCAAGGAACACCTCGCTGAGCTAGATGTCGCCGAGACGATCCGCAAGGACGTCCAGGAGGGCATGGACAAGCAACAGCGCGAGTTCCTGCTTCGGCAGCAGCTCGCCGCAGTCCGCAGGGAACTGGCCGAGTTGAACGGCAAGGGCACCGAGTCCGAGGAAGAGGATTACCGTGTCCGCGTCGAGGCCGCTGAGCTGCCCGACAAGGTGCGCGAGGCCGCGCTGTCCGAGGTCGACAAGCTGGAGCGCACGTCTGAGCAGTCACCGGAGGTCGGCTGGATCCGCACCTGGTTGGACACCGTGCTCGAAATGCCGTGGGGTACCCGAACCGACGACGCCTACAACATCGCCGGCGCCCGGGAGATCCTCGACGCCGATCACGCAGGCCTGGACGACGTAAAGGATCGCATTGTCGAATACCTGGCGGTTCGCAGGCGCAGGACGGACCGGGGCCTCGGCGTGGTTGGCGGTCGGCGCAGCGGTGCTGTGCTTGCCCTGGTCGGGCCGCCCGGGGTCGGCAAGACCTCGCTCGGTGAGTCCGTCGCGCGTGCGATGGGACGTAAATTCGTCCGGGTTGCACTGGGTGGCGTACGCGACGAAGCCGAGATCCGCGGGCATCGGCGCACCTACGTCGGGGCAATGCCCGGACGGATTGTGCGTGCGATCTCCGAAGCCGGGTCGATGAACCCGGTGGTGCTGCTCGACGAGGTCGACAAGGTCGGTTCCGACTACCGTGGCGACCCCACGGCGGCGTTGCTCGAAGTGCTTGATCCGGCTCAGAACCACACGTTCCGCGACCACTACCTCGAGGTCGAATTGGATCTGTCGGATGTGTTGTTCCTGGCGACTGCCAACGTCCTGGACTCGATCCCGGCGCCGTTGCTGGACCGGATGGAACTTGTCCGGCTGGACGGCTACACCGAGGACGAGAAGGTGACCATTGCGCGGGACCACCTGCTGCCACGGCAGTTGGAGCGGGCCGGCATGGAGCCCGCAGAGGTCTCGGTCACCGATGAGGCCTTGCGTCGGCTTGCCGGTGAATACAGCCGCGAGGCCGGTGTGCGTGACCTGGAGCGGTTGCTCGCCCGGGTCCTGCGCAAGATCACCGCGAAGGCGGCGCTCGACAATGCGTCGCCGGGCAGCGACATCGCTTCGGTCGCGGTCGACGACGGGGATCTGCAGGTTTACCTCGGCAGGCCGCGACACACGCCGGAGACGGCCGAGCGGACCGCGGTGCCAGGCGTGGCGACGGGGCTGGCGGTTACCGGTGCCGGTGGCGACGTGCTGTTCATCGAGGCGTCGTTGGCTGACGCTGAGACCGGGTCTACCGGCGTGACGTTGACCGGGCAGCTGGGCGACGTGATGAAGGAGTCTGCGCAGATCGCGTTGTCGTACTTGCGCTCGCACGGTGCGGAGTTGGAGTTGCCGGTTGGCGACCTTGCTTCGCGTGGCGTGCACGTGCACGTGCCAGCAGGCGCGGTGCCGAAGGACGGCCCGAGCGCCGGCGTGACGATGACGACCGCGTTGGCGTCGCTGTTGTCCGGCCGACCCGTTCGATCCGACGTTGCGATGACCGGCGAGGTGTCGCTCACCGGTCGGGTGCTGCCGATCGGCGGCGTGAAGCAGAAGCTGCTGGCGGCGCATCGGGCTGGCATCAAGACGGTGCTGATTCCGCAGCGCAACGAGCCGGATCTGGACGATGTGCCGGACTCGGTACTGCAGGCGCTGACGGTGCACACGGTCAGCGATGTCCGTGAGGTGCTGAGCCTCGCGCTCGAATCGGCGAAGGTTGCCGATACGGTCGCTGCCTAGTCCGACCCGCGGAGACGGGCCCGGCTGCGTTCGATCACCCGATCGAACAGCCGGGCCTGTTCTGCGTCCAAGGCGCCGATTCGGTCAATCGTCACGACTTCCAGGACCCTGTCATCGACTTCGGGGGTGTCTGACGGAACGCGGATCGAGACCGCCTGGGGAAGGTCTTCGCAAAACTCGATGCGCAGCTCGCCCCACCAGGACGTCCAACGCATGGCGCCCTCAACGCGGGGATCGCATCGTTCCGTCGTTAGGAACCGTTCCACCGACTCGCACCACCGAACCGGTGGCATTCGTGCGAACTGGGCTGCCACCCGATCGATCTTGTCGGCCGCGATCAGCAGGGTGGTGTAATCGACCTGCATTGGCACGCCGTGCAGCAGCGCCGCGATCGGGCCGCCGAGCATCGGCTGGGCATCCTCGAGAAATGAAAGCACTCCGAGGACGTTGCCGTTGACCCGTGATAGTCGTTGCTCCATCGAGAGACTTGCAACTTCGTCTATATGGCGATCAAGTGCTGCGTTGATCGGCTCGGTCGTGAGCACGATGCGCAACTCGAGGCCTCCGAGCACCTTGTTCAACCCGTCGATGGACGGGACTCTGGACCCCAGTTCATACGCTGAGATCCGGCTTACCGACACTCCGCTCAATCGGGCCAGCTCCCGCTGACTAAGACCGCGTGCCGTTCGGATTGTGCGCACCATGTCCGCGGCCGAGGTCACGCCGGGAATGAGGGGAGAAATGCGTTGCATCCGTGGAGTAAATCGTGTTGATGACCTCTGCGCTCGGGTATCCGTCGGTCGGTGGATAACCGGACGACCGGACGACGGGATCGAACCACTGTTCGAGCAGATTGAGATGGACACCTCTTCTCGAGATGGATACCTCTTCTCGAGATGGATACCTCTTTTCAAGGCTGTCTACGGAGTGTGGATTTTTCTACGCTCCGTAGACACCCTCGGATATTTGTGTCCTCTGAGCGGAGGAGATCTTTGGGCGGGCGATCCTTGGGCGGGCGATCCTTGGGCGGGCGATCCGTGAGCGGGCGATCCGTGAGCGGGCGACGGTTGAGCGGGCGACGGTTGAGCGGGCAGCGCCCGGGCCTGGCCGTCGGCGTCAGACGAGCGAGTCGCGCCAGGCGTTGTGAAGCGCGGCAAAATGGCTCGTGCCCGTGCCGGTGCCTGTGCCGGTGCCGCTGTCCGGGGTGGCGTCCGAGCTTTGGTCCGCGGACATCGCAATGAGGTCGTCCGGCGTGCCGTCCTCGACAACCTGGCCCGCTTCGAGGACCAGCACGCGGTCGGCGATCTCCACAGTGGACAACCGGTGCGCGATGATCAACGCGGTCCGACCATGCAACACGGTATGCAACGCACGCTGCACGGCGCGCTCGCTCGGAATGTCCAGGCTGGAGGTCGCCTCGTCCAGGATGAGCACCGCCGGATCAGCCAGGAACGCCCGCGCGAACGCCACCAATTGGCGCTGCCCCGCCGACAACCGGCCACCCCGCTTTCGGACATCGGTCGCGTAACCGCTCGGCAATCGTCGAATGAACTCATCCGCGCCCACTGCCCGCGCAGCTTCCTCGATCTCCGCGCGGCTCGCGCCCGGACGACCGAAAGCAATATTGTCGGCCACTGATCCGGAGAAGAGAAAACCATCCTGGGTGATCATCACGACCGCATCGCGCAGATCCTGCTCGCCGAGTTCCTGCAACGGAATGCCGTCCAGCCGCACGGTGCCGCTGGTCGGGTCATAGAACCGGCTGATCAGTTTCGCGATCGTCGTCTTGCCGGCACCGGTCGCTCCGACGAGTGCCACGGTCTGGCCGCTCCGGATCTGCAGATCCAATTCGTGCAGCACGATGCGGGACCGTTCGGCGGTCGGGTCATAGGAGAACTCAACCTCGTCGAACGTGACTTCGCCGCGCACCGGATGCGGAAGTTCGCGCGGCTGCGAGGGCTCAGGCACTGACGGATGTTCTGCCAGCACCCGAGCCAGCTTCTCCAGCGCCGCGGTCGCTGACTGCAACGAGTTGAAGAAGATCGCCAGGTCTTCCATGGGGCCGTAGAACTGTCGCAGATACAGCAGAAACGCAGTCAGCACTCCTAGCGCAAGACCGCCGTCGGCAACCCGTACCCCGCCAACGAACAGCACCACCACGGTCGCGACGTTCCCGACCAGCGTTACCCCTGGGATGAACACCATGTGCAACCGGAACACCGTGGCGTTGGCTTCCCGGAAGTCGCCGTTCAGACCTTCGAAGATCGCGTCGTTACGCGGCTCCCGGCGAAACGCCTGCACCGCTCGAATCCCGTTGAAGGTCTCGACGAACTGCACGATCAAGAGCGCAATCGACTCCCGAGTCTTGCGGAAGGCCACCGTGGAGCGTGCCGCAAACCAGCGGAACAGGAACCACAGCGGAATCATCGCCGCCATCGCGATCAGGGCAAGCCACGGATCCAGCACCAACATCAGCACCGAGATCACGATGATGTTCAGGACCGCCAGCAGCAGGCCGTCCAAGCTCGCATCGAGCAGTTCGCGCAACGTATCGACGTCCGAGGTCAGGCGGCTGATGACGCGGCCTGAGGTGAACCCTTCGTGCCAGGACACGCTGAGCCGCTGTGCGTGATCGAACACCCGGCGGCGCAGATCGAACAGGATTGCCTGGCCGATGGTCCCGGTGCGGCGCAGGAACAGCCACTGCAGGACGCCGGACCCGACCGCGGCCACCAGGAGTGCACCGGTGATCTGGACGAGCGTTCGGTAGTGCCCGCTGATCGCCTCCGGCATGCCGTGATCGATAGCGAGGCCGATCAGCCAGGGCGCCACCATGGTGGTCACGACCTGGCCGATCACCAGGCAGAACACCACGATGACCTGGCGCTTGTAAGGCCGGATCAGTTCGCCGAGCAGCTGCCGCGCTTCCCGTTCCAGTCGAGGTCGACCGGCCGCCAGGGCATCGAGCTGCTCGTCGTCGGCATGGGTCTTCTTGTCGTATTGACCGCGCCACTCGTCGACTTCGAGTTGGCCGTCGAGTTGGCCGTCGATCGTCTCGGCGCTGTTCGTCTCGGCGCTGTCTGGCTCAATGCGTGCTTCGGTCATGCGTACGCATCTGCCTTCTGGGACAACAGGTTTCGGTAGATCTCGTTGGTGGCCATCAAATGGCTGTGGCTGCTGACCGCCTCGATCCGCCCGTTGTTGAGCAGCGCGACCCGGTCGGCCAGCTGCACCGTGGAGGCACGGTGCGCCACGACCAGCGCCGTGGTCGCGCCGAGAATCCGGCGCAGCGCCTCCTCGACGAGTGCCTCGGTATGAACGTCGAGCGCGGACAGCGGATCGTCCAACACCAGCACCCGCGGCCGGCCGAGGACGGCGCGGGCCAGCGCCAAACGCTGCCGCTGGCCGCCGGACAAGGACATGCCCTGCTCGCCGACCCTGGTCTCCAAGCCGTACGGCAGGTCGTAGACAAAGCCTGCCTGCGCCGCCTCCAACGCCTCGTGCACCTCGGGCTCAGTGGCCTCCGGACGTCCCAGCGTCAGGTTCTCGCGCATACTTGCCGAGAACAATGTGGGCTCCTCGAACGCTGTGCTCACGGTGCGGCGCAGTTCCGCGAGTGGGATCGCGTTGACGGCCACACCGTCGATGCGGACCGCACCGCCCGTGACGTCATGCAAGCGTGGCACCAGCGCGGTCAACACCGTCTTGCCCGAGCCGGTCGGGCCTACCAGTGCCATCGTCTCGCCCGGCTCGATGTCCAGCGTCAACTCGTGGAGCGTGTCGGCGTCCGCGCCCGGGAACCGGAAGGACACGTTGTCCAGCAGCAGCCGGGCCGGTCCGGAGGATGCCGGTAAATGCTGGGGGTTCTCCGGGTCGACGATGTCGCTCTCGGTGTCAAGCACCTCGAAGATCCGGGCCGTCGCCGCGACAGTCTCCTCGGTGCCGGCGATCAACCAACCGAGCGCCATCAGCGGCCAGTTGAGCCGCAGCTGCAGGGTGATGAATGCAACCAGGTCACCGGTGCTCAGGGAGCCGTGCGCGACAGCGACCACCCCGAAGAAGGTCACGCCGGCCAGCACGATCTGCGGATACGTGCCGATGATCGTCCAGAGATTGGCCAGTGTCTTGTTCTTCCTGAGCTCGGCATCCCGAAGCCGCTGCGCGTCGCCGGTGAAGGTACGCAGCAGTTCACCGCGCCGACCGAAGGACTTGATGACGCGAATGCCGAGCACCGACTCTTCGACACCGGTCGCCAGGTCACCCGTCAGGTCCTGTGCCCTGCGCGCCTCGATGTTGTAGCGCCGCTCGTAATAACGACTGGCGAACAGCAGCGGCAGCATGACGATGCAGACCGAGACGCCCAGCACCGGATGCAGGTGGATCAGCATTGCCAGGATCACCACGATTACTGCGATATTGGCGAAGAAGAACACTGCCATGAAGCCGGCGAACCGGCGCAGTGTCGACAGGTCGCTGGTCACCCGGGACAACAGCTGCCCGGAGGCCCACCGGTCGTGGAAGCTGACCGGCAACCGCTGCAGGTGCTCGTAGAAGTCGCGCCGCAGGTCGGTCTCGATGGCCAGCGATGAGGTCGTCATGGTCCGCCGCCGGATGCCGAACAGGACCGCTTCCATGACGCCGAACAGCAACGCGAGCCCGATCAGCGGATACATGCCGGCGGTGTCGTGTCGCGCGATCGGGCCGTCGATTAGAGCAGCCGTGACCAGCGGCAGGATCGACTGCACGACCATGGCACAGGTCGCAATGATCAGCATGAAGATCAAGTAACCGCGGTACGGGCGCAACCAAGGCCACAGCCTGACCAGGCCTTTCAACGATGCAGCGTTAGGCGCAGCTGGTTCTGCTGTTTCGTTCGACCCGTTCGCCACGATGATCCACAGTACGTCGCAGCACTGACAGCGGCGAACGGTTTTCGCTCTGGGCGACGCCGGGCTATTCGGTCTTTCGGCGGACGCCGAGCAGGATGTCGTCCCAGGACGGCATCCGGGGCTTGTCCGAGGATCTATGCGATTTCTTCTGGCCCGCATCCTGCCGACTCGACTCGTCGGATGCCGTCGACTGCTCCTCGGCAGCCGGCATCTCGCTCGCACCACTCGCACCAGTCGCACCAGTCGGATGATCCAGATCAGCCGGATGATCCAGATCATCCGGACGTCGAGGCTCCGTCGAACCGCCCAGATCGAGCGGCAACTCAGGCTCGTGCCAATTCGGTGTGCCACCGGCCGGCCGGGTGTCGAAGGCCTCCTGGTCGAACAACTCGTCATCGGGAGCAACCGGCAGCGGCCGGGTGCGGGCCCGTTGCCGCCGTGCCGGTGGCCGGATCGCCGGCGAAGCGTCATCCTCGGGCGAGAGGACGGCATCCGGAACGGCTGTCAACCGAACAGGTGCGCCGGCCTCAACATCGTCGGCGTCCTCGTCGGACGGCGACGTCGGCACCGGCGGGGTGACCGGCGCGGCAAGGGCCTGGATCGGGCGTTCGGCCAGCAGATCGGCGGCCACCTGGTCGAGCGCGGACACCGTACGGTTCATCAGGGCAAAGGCGAACTTGGCGAGCACTGGCACGCCTGACTCATTGCTGGATTCGGGCAGCTTTGCCGTGACCGTCCAGCCACCGTCCGGTCGCCGGTACGCATCCCAGCTCACCTCGGCGGGGTCGATGTTGTGCGCTGCGAAACGGATATCGGCGAGCTCGCCGAACACCACGAGCTGGCTGTCGCTGCCTCGTCGGGCGCGCGCCCGACGGGCCTCGTCGGTGACCCGGATGCGTTCCTGCAACACCGGGTACGCGAAGCGCATGACCTTGTCGAGCGTCGCGCCGGTCTCGTCGGCGATCGCTTGCGGATCCTCCCCGCTGCGCACCCGGACCTGGATCTCGCGAGGGGGCAGGTTCACGGTGGGTTCCTTGCTCGCCGGTCCACCCTCACCGGACTGGCCGGCGTGCTCCGCGTCTGGCCCGGTCTGCCCGGCCTCGACGTCGGGTGCGGCGGGGCAGACAACGGTGCGGAGACGGTCGTCCACCGCAAGGCTGAACTGCTCAGCGCCGTCGTGGGACTCCAGGATCACCATGCCTTCGTCACCCGGGCCCACGAAGCGGAGCTGTCGCATTCCCAGACCATACGTTCCGATGTCCGGGAACGGGAGGCTCCACGCCGGTCTTGACGCCGATTAACGGTCCCGCTGGCGCGTTTGTTGCCAAGCTCAGCCGCCGGCCGGCAGCCGGGGCACCAGATAGTCGATGGCTGCCGTCAGCGCGCTGATGTCGTCCGGGTCCACCGCCGGGTACATGCCGATCCGGAGCTGGTTGCGCGCCGCCGCGGGCAGGCCCCGGTACGGCTCGGTGTCGACGATCCCGTTCGCCCGCAAGGCGGCGGCCAACCGCGCCGCGTCCACCGTCTCGGCGAACGCGATGGTGCCCACCACGTGGCTGCGCAGCGCCTGCTCGGCGACGAACGGGGCGGCGAACTCCGAGCGCTGCGCCCAGGAGTACAGCCGGTGGGCCGAATCGGCGCTGCGATGCGTCAGGTGCGCCAACCCGCCCCCGGTCAGCATCAAGTCGATCTCGGTCGCCAGCAGGAACAGGGTCGCGATCGCGGGGGTGTTGTAGGTCTGGTCCTTCGCACTGTTCTCGATCGCGATAGACAGGTCCAGCGACGGTGGTATCCATCGTCCGGACGCCTTGAGCCGGCCGACCCGGTCCAGGGCCGCGGGGGAGAACAGTGCCAACCACAGCCCGCCTTCCCCGGCGAATCCCTTCTGCGGCGCGAAGTAGTACACGTCGGTCTCGGCGATGTCGACCGGCAGTCCGGCGGCCGCGGACGTGCCATCGATGAGGTGCAGTTGGTCGGGCCGGGCTCCGGGCACCCGTCGGACCGGCACCATGACGCCGGTCGAGGTCTCGTTGTGCGGCCAGGCGTAGGCGTCGACGTCGTCCTCGAACTCCGCGGCGATCGCCGAACCCGGTTCAGCGCTGCGGACGGTGGGGGTCCCGAGGAACGGGGCGCCACTGGTCACCGCCGCGAACTTGGCCGAGAATTCCCCGAAGGTCAGATGCTGCACGCGGTCGGTGATCAGCCCGTACGCCGCCGCGTCCCAGAACGCTGTGGAACCGCCGTTTCCCAGCACCACCTGGTAGCCGTCGGGCAACCCGAACAGCTCGGTGAGGCCCGCGCGGATCCGTCCGACCAGCGACTTGACCGGCAGTTGCCGGTGCGAGGTTCCGAGCACAGCGCGGCCCTGATCGGCCAGCGCGTCGAGCAGGCTGCCGGGCACCTTGGACGGCCCGGACCCGAACCGGCCGTCTTTCGGCAGCAGCGCGGCGGGGATGATCAGTGCGTCGAGTGCGGTCACCGGCCTATCATCCCAGGCCGCCGACAGCCGATTTCGATCCGAACAGCGCGCCGCCGTTCGTCCGGCCCAGGATGCGCGGCCCAGGATTGAGCTGCCCGGGATGAGCTGCCCAGGGTGAGCTGCCCAGGGTGAGCTGCCAGGATGCGCTAGGTGCCCAGCACCCGGCGCAGGTAGTCGTTGCCGAACCGGCGGTCCGGATCAATGCGATTTCGGACATCGGCGAAGTCGTTGAACTTCGGATACAGCTCGGCCAACTGGTCGCCGGTGCGGAAATGCAGCTTGCCCCAATGCGGGCGGCCACCCACCTCGCATGCGATGCGTTCGACGGCCAGGAAGTACTTGTCGTACGGACGCCGGTGGTACTGATGCACCGCGACGTAACAGGTGTCCCGGCCGTAGGCCGTGGACAGCGGAATGTCGTCCGCCGCGGCGAAGCGAACCTCGATCGGGAACGAGATCTGCTCACCTGATCGGCTGACCCAGGCATCGATCTCGTCCAGGACGTAGGGCAGCGCGTGCCGCGGCAGCGCGTACTCCATCTCCCGGAAGCGCACGCGCCGTGGTGAGGCGAACACCCGGTAAGACCGGTCGGTGAACTCGCGTGCCGACAATGCTCGCGCTGCGATCTTGTTCGCCCGCGGGGTGAGTTTCGGACGCAACGTCGTCAGCCGATTGACGCCTTCGAACACACTGTTGGACAGGAAGTCGTCATCCAGCCAGCCTCTGACGCGCCCGACCGGCTTCAGTTCGGTGTCGCCGGGCAGTCGGGTGTTGGTCTTGGTGAGTACCCGCCTGGTGTGCGGAAACCAGTAGAACTCGAAGTGATCGGCGCTGGTGACGATCGTGTCGAGGTCTTCGTAGAGCGCGTCAAGCACGCCTGGCGCCTCGACCGCGCGAAGCGCGAAGGCGGGCTCGCATTGCAGCGTGACCCCGGTGATGATGCCCACCGCGCCGAGTCCGACCCGCGCGACGGCGAACACGTCCGGGTGTTCATCGGCCGAGCAGTTCAGGATCTCGCCCACCGCGGTGACCAGTTGCAGGCCGCGCACCTGAGTGGCCATGCCGCCGAAGCTCACGCCGGTCCCGTGGGTACCGGTGGAGATCGCCCCGCTGATCGTCTGGCAGTCGATGTCGCCCAGGTTGGTCATGGCCAGGCCCATGTGCCACAGCGCGGAGTTCAGGCTCCGCAGCGTGGTCCCGGCAGCGACCGTCACCAGGCCGCTGGAGCGGTCAGCCGTGATGATCCCGGTCAGCTTGTCGAGGTACAGCAGCACGCCCCGGGTCAGTCCGATGTCGGTGAAGCTGTGCCCGGAGCCGATCGCCTTCAGCGAGACATCGCGTTCGGTGGCCTGCCGCACCAACTCGGCGACTTCCTGCGGTGAGCGGGGATGCGCAACCTGCAGGGGCGTGACCGAATACGTGCCGGCCCAGTTCGTCCAACTCTCGGCAGACTCCGCTTGCTTGCGCGATTTCGCGCCGCGTCCGGTGTCGGCGTTCCCCATGATGGGCGACTATAGGGGCGGTGGGACAGCGTTCAACCAACGGCCTCCCCTACAGTGCGGCTGTGACGTCTCAGCAGACCGAGTTGATCGGCCGGGCACAGGCCGCGTTACGACGCAACCGGCTTACTGCAAGCCTTGCCTTCGGGGCTCAGGGCATGCTGTTCGCGACCTTGCTGACACACGTCCCGCAGTTCAAGAGCCGCTACCACATGGGCGACGGCGGGATCACCATCGTGATCCTGGTGGTGTCCATCATCGCCGGGGCGGGCAGCATCACGGCCGAGGCACTGGCCAAGCGCTACACCTCGCGGGTCACGTTGCAGCTCGGGTTGGCCTGGATCGGGCTTTCCGCGCTGGGCATCGCGGCCGCGCCGAACCGGCTGCTGTTCCTCGCCGCGTTCGCCGTCTACGGCTTCGGACTCGGTGCGGTGGACGCCGGCACGAACATGCAGGCGGTGGCGATCCAGACCGCGTACGGTCGATCCATCCTCACGTCGTTTCATGCCTGCTGGTCGGCCGGCGGGATTCTCGGCGCGCTGTACGTGGCTGGCTCGGAACGGATTGGCATCGGCCTCGGCTGGTCTGTCGGAGCGCCGGCGCTCGTGGTGCTGCTGTTCTCGATCACGACCGGACGGACGCTGCTGAGAGCCGACCGCGGTGCGGGCACCGGGCCGGTTGGACACGCGATCCCGTGGCGTCCGGTGTTGTTGCTCGGCGCCGCGATGGTCTGTTTCTACGTGACCGACGCGGGTGCCGGATCCTGGGCTACGACGTACGCCAAGGACGTACTCAAGGCATCGGCAGCATTGGCGCCGGTGGCCTACGCGGCATACCAGGCGACCGGGCTGGTGTCGCGGATCGCGGGCGACCAGGTGGTGCGCCGGATCGGTGTCGAACCCACCGTGCGGATCGGCGCGACGATCGGAGTGCTCGGCCTGGTGGTCGCGATCTGTGCGCCCGGACCGTGGGTGGCCATCGCGGGCTTTGCGATCGCGGGCATCGGCCTGCCGGTGGTGGCACCGTTGTGCTTCTCGGCCTGCGGCACCCTCGCGCCCGGACACGCAGATCAGGTGGTGGCGCGGGTGAACATCTTCAACTATCTGGGCTCGATCGTCGGGGGTGTCTCGGTCGGCGGGATCGGAACGGCGACCAGCCTGCGATACGGATTCATCGTGCCGGCCGTGCTCGCTGCCGCATTGCTGTTCCTGGCGCGGGCCTTCAACCCCGGGAAGGTCGGCGGATCGCTCGGCCAACAGGAGGTCCTATGAGCGAGCTCGGGTCAGTGACCCATCGGCTGAGCGCGGCGACGGCAGCGCTGGATCCGCCGCTGGCTGCTCTGGATGTTGCCGCGCTGCGGCGCAACATGGCCGACCTGGCCAGGCGAGCGAGCGGCACGCCGATCCGGGTCGCGAGCAAGTCAGTGCGCTGCCGATGGTTGCTGGAGAATGCCCTTTCCGAACAAGCCTTTTCCGGCATCATGGCCTATTCGCTCGCCGAGGCGATCTGGCTGGTTCGGGGCGGCCTGGGCAATGTGCTGATCGGCTACCCGACCGCGTCACGGGCGGCCTTGCGGGAATTGGCGGGTGCGGCGGAGCTGCTGGCCGAGATCACGCTGATGATCGACTCGATCGCGCACCTGGACTTCATCGCCGCCGCGGTCGGTACACCGGCGGCGCCGATCCGGGTGTGCCTGGACGTGGATGCCTCACTGCGGGTCGGTCGCGGACCGTTGACGGCACATCTCGGGGTGCGACGCTCGCCGATCCGCACGCCGGAGCAGGCCGCCGTGGTCGCCACCGAGGCGCTCCGGCGGCCTGAATACCTACCGGTGGGCGTGATGTTCTACGAGGCGCAGATTGCCGGACTGCCTGACAGTTCACCGGCGGTGGCACTGGTGAAACGCAAGTCGGCCGCCGAGCTTGCGGTCCGTCGTTCCGAGGTGGTGGCCGCGGTGCGGGCCAGCGGCGCACAGCTGGAGATCGTCAACAGCGGCGGCACCGGCAGCATCGAGATCTCCGCCGCGGATCCCGTGGTGACCGAGGTGACCGCGGGCAGTGGGCTCTATTCGCCCACCCTGTTCGACAACTACCGCGCTTTCGACTCCGATCCGTCGTTGTACTTCGCGCTGCCGGTGGTACGCCGACCTGCCGCGGACATCGCGACTCTGTACGGCGGGGGCTACGTCGCATCCGGACCGGCCAAGAAATCCCGGCTGCCCAGCGCGGTGGACGACGGGTTGGAGCTGATCGGGACCGAGGGCGCGGGCGAGGTGCAGACCCCGGTCCGCGGCCCGGGCGCCCGGAACCTTGCGATCGGCGACCGGGTCTGGATGCGACACGCCAAGGCCGGCGAGCTGCTGGAGCGTTTCGATGCCGTGCACCTGGTCGAGGGGTCGACGGTGACCGGCACGGTGCCCAGTTACCGCGGCGAGGGCAGGAACTTCGGCTAGCCGGCACGGCTCGGCGGCCGGGCTAACCGGCTTGGCTACCCGGCCGGCTAACCGGCGGGCTACCCGGCTCGGCAGCCCGGCTACATGTGGGCGATGGCGTCCCAGCCCTCGACTTCCTTCGGGCTGCGGGGATCCGGGCCGATGTAGCGCGCCGACGGCCGCACGAGTCGTCCGGTTCGCTTCTGCTCGAGGATGTGCGCGCACCAGCCAGCGGTTCGGGCGCACGTGAACATGGCCGGCATCATGTGCGGCGGCACCTCGGCGAAGTCGAGAATCACTGCGGCCCAGAACTCGACGTTGGTCTCGATCGGCCGGTCCGGACGGCGCTCCCGCAGTTCGACGAGCGCGGCCTGCTCCAACGCGTCGGCCACCTCGTAACGAGGCGCGTTCAGTTCCTTGCAGGTACGCCGCAACACGCGGGCCCGCGGGTCCTCGGCGCGGTATACCCGATGCCCGAAGCCCATCAGCCGTTCCTTGCGGTCAAGGATGCCGCTGACCACCCGCCGTGCATCGCCGGTGCGCTCGACCTCCTCGATCATCGGCAGCACCCGGGCCGGCGCGCCACCGTGCAGCGGACCGGACATAGCGCCCACTGCGCCCGAGATGGCGGCCGCAACGTCAGCGCCGGTGGAGGCGATGACCCGAGCTGTGAACGTGGAGGCGTTCATGCCGTGCTCGGCAGCCGAGACGAAGTACGCGTCCACCGCCTTGACGTGATCGGGGTTCGGTTCGCCCCGCCAGCGGGTCATGAATCGCTCGATGATCGTTCGGGACTGGTCGATCCGGGACTGTGGGACTGCCGGGTTGCCGACGCCACGTGCCGACTGGGCCACGTAGGACAGCGCCATCACCGAGGCACGGGCGAGTTGCTCGCGGGCCTCGTCATCGCTGATGTCCAGCAGGGGCCGGTAACCCCAGATGGGCGACAGCATCGCCAGCGCCGCCTGCACATCGACCCGGACGTCGCCGGTGTGTACCGGGATCGGGAATGGTTCGGCCGGCGGCAGGCCGGGACCGAACTTGCCGTCGACGAGGAGGGCCCAGACATTGCCGAACGTCACGTGACCGGCGAGGTCCTCGATATCGACGCCGCGGTAGCGCAGGGCGCCACCGTCCTTGTCGGGTTCGGCAATTTCGGTTTCGAAGGCAACGATGCCTTCGAGTCCGGGTTTGAAATCGTCGGACATGCACTTACTCCGATCATCGGGTGGCTTTCCAACCCGCCATTCTTGCCTATCGAGCCGGGGCATAGCTATGTGACCTTCCAGAAGGCTCCCTGGGCGGCCCGTGCGGGCGCCCGGCTGGAACAATGGGCCGGTGAGTGAAGACCGCCCCGGACGCCCGGTCGACGAGCTGGCCACCACCAGGCACAGCTATGACGCCGGTGAGCTCACCGAGACATCCCTGGCCGGGCATTGGCTGGAGCAGTTGCAGCGCTGGTACGACGAGGCGGCCGCGCGCAACGACATCCCCGAACCCAACGCGATGCAGATCGCAACCGTGGACGAGCAGGGTCGACCGGACCTGCGAACCGTGCTGGCCCGTGGCTTCGACGATCGTGGCGTCGTCTTCTACACCAACTACAACTCGGCCAAGGGCGGGCAACTGGCCCGTACACCGCTTGCTGCCGGGCTGTTCGCCTGGTTGCCATTGGCCCGCCAGGTACGTTTTCGGGGGCCGGTCGAGCGGGTCAGCGAGGCAGAATCTGCCGCGTACTTCGCGTCCCGGCCACGGGGAGCGCAGCTGGCCGCCTGGGCATCGCCCCAGTCAGAGGTCATCGCCGGCCGGGATCAGCTCGATGAACTGCTCGACGGGATCATCCGGCGCTTCGGCGAGGACGCCGAGACGGGCGCGCCCGTGCCGGTGCCGCCATTCTGGGGCGGGTACCGGATCACCGTCACCGAGATGGAGTTCTGGCAGGGCCGGGAGTTCCGGTTGCACGACCGGCTGCGCTTTCGACAGGACGGCGCTGACTGGGTCGTTGAACGACTCGCTCCGTGACGGGTGTCGCGCCTGGCGATTCGTTCGGGGGCGTACCGGAGAAGGTTCCTGAATCCAGCCGGGTGCGCGGCTGGCTGGGTCATCACGCGATGGACACCCGTCCGCTCAAGGTCCCTGCGTTCCGGCGCCAGATCATGGGTCAGGGCACCTCGTTCATCGGCTCGATGCTTACGCAGGTCGCGGTGCCGGTTCAGGTCTACTACCTGTCGCACTCCTCGCTGCAGGTCGGCTTCGTGGGCCTGGTCGGCCTGCTCCCACTGGTCATCTTCGGTTTGTACGGCGGCGCCATCGCCGACGTCGTGGACCGCCGCACGCTGTACCTGGTGTCGTCGGTCGGCGTCTGGTTGGTGACCATCGGCCTGTTCGTCCAGACCCTTGCCGGTCTCAACAGCGTGCCGATCATTTTGGGCCTCGTCGCGGTCCAATCGGCGTTCTTCGCGATCTCCTCAGCCGCCCGCGGCGCGATCATCCCGCGCATCGTCGACGCCGAGCAGGTGCCGGCCGCCAACACTCTCAGCTTCACGGTCTCCAACGTCGGGCAGGTTCTCGGCCCACTCATCGCCGGCGTGCTGGTCACCCGTTCGCACGGCTTCGAATATGCCTACGCCATCGATGCAATCCTGTTCACGATGGCCTTGTACGCGACGTTGCGGCTGCCACCGATCCCGCCGGACGGGAAGGCGCCCCGGGCCGGTGTTCGTTCGGTTCTGGAAGGTCTGCATTTCATTGCGGTGCGGCCGGTGCTGCTGATGTCCTTCGGCGTCGACATCGTGGCGATGGTGTTCGCGATGCCGCGTTCGCTCTACCCGCAGGTGTCCGCGGACCGGTGGCACGGACAGGTCGGCCCGTTGTACGCCGCGATCGCGATCGGCGCGGTGATCGCAGGCGTTTCCAGCGGCTGGATCGGCCGGGTCCGACGGCAGGGTGTCGCACTCACCTGCGCAATCGCGGGCTGGGGGCTGTGCGTTGCCGCGTCAGGCATCTCGCATCAACTGTGGCTGGTGGTGCTGCTGCTGGCCGTCGCGGGCGCGGCTGATCTGGTCAGCTCGGTGTACCGCCAGACGATCCTGCAGACCTACGCGCCGGATCGGATGCGGGGCCGGATGCAGGGTGTGTTCATCGTCGTCGTGGCCGGTGGACCCCGGCTCGGAGATGTCCGGGCCGGGACAACTGCGGCCGCCACTTCGGTGACGCTGTCCTGGGTGAGCGGTGGCCTGGTCTGCGTCGCGGCCGTGATCCTTGCCGCGACCCTGGTCCGGCCCTTCTGGCGTTACGACGCGCGCGCCAGCACGCCCGTGCGCGCCTCGGTCGACAGCGATGAAGCGTCCCTCACTGCGCCGGAGCGGGCAGCCGTCGACTTGCCAGACTGACCAGGACCGCAATCACGATCTGGATGACGACCACGACCGCGAACGCGTTGGCGAACCCGTGCGCCGCCCGCACCGTGAACAGCGTTCCGAGGCTGGCAACTCCCAGCGCCAGCGAGCCTTGCTGCACGGTCACCAGTACGCCGCTGCCGACCCCGGCCAGCGATTCCGGGATGCTGGCGAGCACGGTCCGGAACAATCCGCCCAGGCCCAGTGCTTGACCGAAACCAGCCACCGCAAGACCCGGCGCCAGCTCGACGAGGTCGACGTGCGGCCATTGCGCGAGAAGCTGCCACACCAGCGCCACGAGTCCGGCGGCCTGAAACAGCATGCCCACCGTCAGCACCGTGCGGCCGTATTGCTGCACCAGGCGAGGAACCAACAGGGACCCGACGAAGAACGCCACTGCCATCGGGGTGATGGCCAGTCCGGTGCGCAGCGCGTCGGTGTGCATCCCGTTCTGCAGCGTCAGCGCGAAGACGAACATGAACGCTCCGAAGCCCATGAAGAACGGCACCGCCAACGGCAGACCCCGCCGGACGGCGGGTACCCGCAGTAACGACGGCGGCAGCAGCGGCAGCCGTCCGGCGCGTTCGGTGCGCTGCTCCACCACGATCATCGCGGCAGCCGAGACCGGCGCGAGGGCGAGCAGAGCCCAGATCCAGGCCGGCCAGCCCAGCGAGTGGCCTTCGGTCAGCGGGATCAGCAGCGCGACGATTGTCGTTGCCAGCAAAGCCGTTCCGGGGATGTCGATGCTTGCCGGGTGCGGCGATCGGGTATCGGGCACCAGGCGGTAGGTGAGCGCCAGGGCGATCAACCCGATCGGCACGTTGACCAGGAAGATCGGTCGCCATTCGGTGCCGGCGATGTTGGCCTGCACCAGCAGGCCGCCGAGCAGCTGCCCGACCACCACGGCAATGCAACGTTGCGGCGTACCGGCTGATCGCCCGGCCACGGTGCTGGCCGGTCAGGGTGGCCGAGAATGTGGCCAACACCTGCGGCGGGATGAGCGCGGCGAAGACGCCCTGCAGGATCCGGGCGCCGATCAGCGTCGGTACCGTTGGCGCCAGCCCGCACAGCAAGGACATGATCGTGAAGCCCAGCAAGCCGATGGCGAATACCCTGCGCCGGCCGAAGGCGTCGCCGAGGCGACCACCGAGAACCAGGAACACGGTGTAGGCAGTGCCGTAGCCGGCGACGATGAGTTCCAGCGCAGCCGCCGAAGCATGCAGGTCGTGATCGATGGTCGGCAGCGCGACATTGGTGATGAAGAAGTCAAGCATCGGCAGGAATACGCCGGTGAGCAGGACGAGCATGCCCAGCGGACCCAGCGTTCCGGTCGGCGTCGTCAGGCTGGGTGTTTTCAGGCTGGGCGTCGTCAGGCTGGGCGTCCTCGTCGTGCCCAGCGTCGTCATATTCGGGGCCGGCAATGGGGTGGGCTCGGCTGTTTCGTTGCTCGGCCGCACGGTAACGGCCGGTGGAATTACTTGCGTCATGGCTACCACCCTGCACCGTGCTTTACCCTGGTACCAGGAGTCAGGTTATCCAGGTATAAAACCCACCCGGCTATCAACTGGCTCGACGTCGTCGGGTCAGGCAGGATCGAGGAATGGTGAGTGCCACAACCGGATCGTCCCGCAACGTCACGGGCTCGTCCCGAGGCGTCAAGCGACGTGAGAGCGACAAGGCGACCGTCACCCATTCCGATCCAGCCTCACTGCGACGCGCCGAGCTGTCGGCGTTCCTGCGCAGCCGCCGGGAACGCATCACACCGGGGCAGGCGGGAATGCCGATCGGTGGGCGGCGCCGCACCCCTGGGCTGCGTCGCGAAGAGGTCGCTCAGCTGGCCGGGGTCGGCGTCACCTGGTACACCTGGCTCGAGCAGGGCCGCGACATCAAAGTGTCCGACCAGGTGCTCGACGCTATCGCGCGAACCTTGCTGCTGGATCGCGACGAGCGCTCGCATCTGTACACCCTCGCCGGCTCTGCAACGGCACCGGATCTCACCGAGTCCGACGTTGTCTCCGAATCCAGCAAGCGCTTGCTCGAACAGATCGAACCCTTCCCGGCGTGCATTCAGAACGCCAAGTACGACCTGCTGGCATACAACCGGACGTACGCGCGCCTGATCGGCGACATGGACAGCCAGCCAGCGGAGAACCGCAACTGCATGTGGCTTGCGTTCACCGATCCTGCCTGGCGTAAAGCGTTGGTCGACTGGGAGGTGGTGACCGCGCGGATGGTCGCCCAGTTGCGAGCCCACATGGCCGAGCACGTCGCCGAGCCGGCTTGGAAGGCGCACATCCGGCGGTTGAAGAATGCATCGCCGGAGTTCGCGCAGCTGTGGGAGCGGCACGACGTGGCGGCCATGCAGACCAAGCAGAAGAAGTTCCGCAACCCCTTGGTGGGCATGGTGCGATTCGACGTGCAGATCAGTTGGCTCGCGCCGCGGCAGGGCACCCGGATGCTGATCTACACACCCGCTGACTGCCAGACCCGCAACCGGCTTGCGGACTTGGCGGCGCTCATCAGCCAGGAGCAGGCAGCCTCGGCCTGAACGTTCGCTAGCGTGTCCTCATGACGATGATCGTGCCGCTGTGACGCTGCCTGTGACGCTGCCTGTGACGCTGCCTGTGACGCGATGACGCCGGCGGCTCCGCGGCACGACATCGCGGCCGGTCCGTACCGGGCGGCGATCAGCGAGGTCGGCGCCGCGCTCGCGGGATTCTGGCGCGACGGCCGTCCGGTCACCGCGCCGCACCCGGATGACAGCCTGCCTCCGATGTCCAGCGGTGCGGTGTTGTTGCCGTGGCCGAACCGGATCCGCGGCGGTGCCTATTCCTTCGGCGGTGTCGCGCTTCAACTGCCCCTGACCGAGCCGGCAAAATCCAATGCCAGCCATGGCCTGGTGCGATGGGTGCGCTGGAGCGTTACCGAGCACAGCGATCGCTCGCTGACGATGACCCACGAGCTTGTCCCGCAGACCGGCTATCCCTTTGCACTGCGGTTCGCCGTGCATTATGCCCTCGATGCCGTGGACGGCCTGACGGTCCGCACCGACGTGTCCAACGCCGGCGATGCAGGCGCTCCGTTCGGCGCCGGCTTCCATCCGTACCTGGACCTGAACGGACACGATCTCGATCATGCCGAGCTGCAGATACCGGCCGCGGCCGTGCTCGAGGTGGACGACCGGCAGATTCCGATCGGACGTGCCGCCGTTGCCGATACCCCTTATGAACTCGAGGGGATCAGGCCACTGGGCACGCTGCGACTCGATCATGGCTTCGCCGATTTGACCGGAGACCGGGCGCATCTGCGTGTCGATGGTCGCACAACGACGGTGTGGTGGGATTCGTCATTTCGCTATCTGCAGGTCTTCACCCCGGACCTGGCTCGGTTCGGTCGTACCGCGATAGCCATCGAGCCGATGAGCTGCCCGGCCAACGCCTTCAACAGTGGCGAGGCGCTGACCGTCATCGCGCCCGGCGACGGCTGGTCGGGTAGCTGGGGTATCAGCGCGGACTAGCCATTCGGCTCAAGCGCGCCGGACGTCGTGGTAGTCGGCAAGCGTGGCGTCCCGCTCGGTCCTGTGATCGACGATGGGTGCGGGATACCCGGCTGGGGCTCCGTTCGGATCACGCCACGGCTCGTGGATGACAGTCGCCGGTAGGTGGCTCAGTTCTGGCACCCAGCGGCGTACATAATCGCCCTCTGGATCGAACTTGCTGCCCTGCAGGGTCGGGTTGAAGATCCGGAAGTACGGCGCTGCGTCGGTTCCGGTGCCGGCCACCCACTGCCAGCCATGGTTGTTGCTGGCCAAGTCACCGTCGATGAGGTGATTCATGAAATGCCTTGCTCCGTCGGTCCATTCCAGGTGCAGATCCTTCACCAAGAAGGACGCCACGATCATCCGCACTCGGTTGTGCATCCAGCCCTGCCCGAGTAGCTGACGCATGCCGGCGTCCACAATCGGGTACCCGGTCTCACCGCGTTGCCAGGCTTGAAGTCGGGTCGCTGCCGTAGTGCCGCTCGCCCAGTGCAGGGCCTTGAGCTCGGGCCTGTAGTACTCCCGCGCCGAATCCGGGCGGTGATGCAGGACGTCGGCGTAGAACTCCCGCCAGGCCAGCTCCCGCCGGTAGGTTTCGTGCCCCGGTTGCAGATCGGCGAGCAGCGTCCGGGGATGAATCGTGCCCCATTTCAGATGGACCGACATCCGCGAAGTGCTGTCCAGGTCGGGCCGGTCGCGTTGCTCGTGGTAGCGGTCCAATCCCTTGTCCACAAAGGCTTTCCAGTGCCGCCTCGCTGCGTCCTCGCCGACCGGCGGCAGCTCGAGGGTCGCAGGCAGCCGAGGATCGCCAGGGACCTCGCCGTCGCCGTCGACGTCGACGCCGACTCCGACTCCGACGCAGTCCACCCAGTCCACTGCGGGTGCACGGTGTGGCCGCTGCCAGCCGTGCTCCATCCAGCCGCGATAGAACGCGGAATACACCTGGTACGGCTTGCCCGTTGCCGCCGTGACAGTGCCGGGCTGGACGGCGTACGACGAACCGATCCGGTTCAACTCCACCGACGCGTCCTGCAGGGCTGCCGCCACCATCTCGTCCCTTCGAGCCCCGTAGGGCCCGAAGTCAGCGGCGCAGAAGACCGAATCGGCGCCGGCTTCGCGGCACAGCCGGGGCAGCACCTTGTGCGGCGCACCGTGCAGGATCACCAGCCGGGCACCGATGCGTTCGTTCAAGGCCCGAAGGGTGCGGTACAGCACCGCGAGCCGCGCTGTGCCGGACGGACCGGTCAGCGCCGGGTCCAGTACGAAGACACCGATCACCGCCGGGTCGGCTGCGACTGCCGCGGCGAGTGCGGGGTTGTCCGACAGTCGCAGGTCGCGCCGGAACCACATCACCGAGGCCATGACGTCACGGTAGGCGACGACGTCTCGATGTGATGAAGTAGAAGCATGAAGCTGACCAAGTACGGACACTCGTGCGTCCGGATCGCGGACGACTCCGACCGGCGACTGGTGATCGATCCGGGCGTCTTCTCCGCGGTACCGGACGCCCTGGACGGCATCGACACCGTGTTGCTCACCCATCAGCACCCCGACCATGTCGATGTCGAGGCATTGTCGGCGGCAGCGACCCGCAACTCCGAGTTGAAGGTGTGGGGACCGCGCGATGTCGTCGACCAGCTGGCCAAGGTCGAGGCACTTGCCGACCGGCTCACCGCGGTCGGCCCGGGGGAGTCGTTCACTGCCGGCGGCCTGCAGATCCAGACCTACGGTGGCCAGCACGCACTGATCCATTCCTCGGTGCCCGTGGTCTCCAACGTTGGCTATCTCGTTGCTGACACGGTGTATCACCCCGGGGACTCCTACACCGTGCCGACCGCCGCGGTCGAGCTCCTGCTGATTCCGATCAGCGCGCCCTGGGCGCGGATCTCCGACACCTACGATTTCGTCATCTCGGTCCGCGCGCCGCGTGCCTTCGGAATCCACGATGCGATCGTCAGCGATGTGGGCCGCGGCATGTACGAGATGCATATGAAACGGGTCGGGGAGCTGTACGGCGTTACCCGCTACGAGCACTTGGATGACTCGGTGGGCGTCGAGCTGTGACAGCTGCGTCATTGTTACACGCTCGCGAGCTGCTCGGCAGGCATCCGATCATCGACGGTCACAACGATTTGGCTTATGAGCTAAGGGATCTTTTCGACTACGACCTCGATGCCTACGACTTGTCGGTCCGTCAGAGCCGGACCCAGACAGACCTGGTGCGCCTGGCTGAAGGAGGTGTCGGGGCACAGTTCTGGTCGGTGTACGTCCCGGCGCGGTTCTCCGGAGAGCAGGCCGTGACGGCGACCCTGGAACAGATCGACGTAGTACACCGAATGGTGGCCCGCTATCCCGATCGGCTCAGCCTGGCTCGGACGGCCGACGAGATACGTGACGCGTGGCGGCACGGCCGGATCGCAAGCCTGATGGGGGCCGAGGGCGGTCATCAGATCAATTCTTCGCTCGGCACCCTTCGGATGTTGCACGCGCTGGGCGTGCAGTATCTGACCCTTACCCACAACGAGAATGTGCCGTGGGCCGATTCCGCCACAGATGTCGAGGTGCTCGGCGGTCTCAACGATTTCGGGCGCCGGGTCGTCGCGGAGATGAACGCGCTCGGCATGCTGGTCGACCTCTCCCACGTCTCGGCCAAGACGATGCGCGACGCGCTGTCGATGGCCGAATCCCCAGTGATCTTCAGCCATTCCTCGGCCCGCGCGATCTGCGATCACGTCCGCAATGTGCCCGACGACGTGCTGGCCGATCTCGCCTTGAACGGAGGTATCTGCATGGCGACCTTCGTGCCGTACTTCGTCAGCGAACAATGTCGGGAATTCGATGCTGCAGTCGGCGCGGAGATGGCCGAGCGCGGCGAGGACGCCCGGGACTGGACAGCGCGAATGACGGCCATGACCCGATATGCGCAAAGCCATGTCCGCCCGAAGGCAACAGCCGGACAGGTTGCCGATCATGTCGAACACATTCGGGCGGTGGCCGGCATCGAGCACGTCGGACTTGGCGGCGACTACGACGGATGCGATGAACTTCCGGTCGGCTTGGAAGACGTTTCGGGTTACCCGGTTCTGATCGCAGAGCTGATCGATCGTAGCTGGTCCGATACGGATATAGCCGCTCTCACCGGGGGAAACCTGCTCCGAGTATTAGCCGATGCGCACCGCGGCACGGCCCCATAGTCGGCCACAGAGCGTCGTGGCCGCCGACCGCGGTGCGCATCAGTTCCCCCACATGAGATAGGTCAGACGCTGACTTCGTCCTTCAAGCCGGACCGAACTTCGTTGCGAAGCTCAGCGTTGTCGGTGTGGCCGTGCACCGTGACAGCATGCTGGGTGGCAGCGGCAACGACCTCGTCCTCTTCACCGGCGATGGTCAGCGTGCAACCACTTTCGCTCGGCATATCACGGCAATCTGCGACCTTGCGGGTCATGGTGGCCTCCAGGGTGGATCGGTTCGCGAAAGCGAGCTTCAGGGCCGAAGCTCGTAAACGAAGTTGAATGGTGTCTCGGCAGCTTTCCGGAACCGGCTGAAACCAGCGCGTTCGGCAATCTCCTGAGTGCGCGCGGGGCCGGCCTGCGCCCCCAGTGCGGTGCCGACCTCCTCCGACAATGATGCCGGTGTGCACACCAGGGTCGACACCGAGTAGAACAATCGGCCCAGTGGATGAAGGTTGTCGGCCAACTCGTCGCCGGCCATCGGCTCTACGATCATCACGGTTCCGTCCGAACTCAGCTGCGAACGCGCATGACTCAACGCCCCGGCGGGATCACCCATGTCATGCAGGCAGTCGAAGTAGCAGATCAGGTCGTACGGACCGCCGTCGAACGTCTTGGCTGTAGCAACCCTGAAATCCAGATGGTGGGAGCGGCCCGACTCGGCCGCCAGCTTCGCCGCGGCATCAATAGACGGCCCGTGCGCGTCGAATCCGGTGAACGTGCTCTTCGGGTAGGCATCGGCCATCAACGTCGTCGAGTGCCCGTAACCGCATCCGATGTCGGCGACCTTCGCTCCGCGATCGAGCCGCTCGGTCATCCCGTCCAAGGCAGGCAGCCATGATTCGACCAGGTTGGCCAAATACCCGGGCCGGAAGAACCGCGCGGTGCCGCTGAACAGACTGGGGTTGTGCTCACCCCACGCAACTCCTACACCGGTCCGGAATGCCTCGGTGAGGCGGGGCATGATCTCGGCCGCTGCGGTGAAGGATTCGAAGCCGCCGAGTACGCAGGCCGGACTGGACTCGTCCGTCAGGGCGACGGCCTGTTCGGCTTCGAGGTGGAACCGTCCAGAGCCGTCATAGGCGACGTATCCACTCGCCGCCTGCGCCGATAGCCATTCCGCGACGTATCGCTCGGTAGTGCCGGTTCGTTGCGCAAGCTCGGCCGCGGTGACTGGTTCGCCGTCTGCCATCGCTCGGTACAGCCCCAGGCGATCCCCGAGAACCACCAGCGGTCCTGAGGCGATTGCCCCCAAATCGCCAATCACCTTTCCGACAAAGGCCATCAGCTTCTCGTCGTCGACAGTTCGCATGCCAGACCCCCTTGAACTGCAGTCCACCGCACGGCAGCGATGCAGACGCTTGAACAACACCACCGGGCGTCGCACACTGTCGATACGCATATTGCGCACACAGGATCTGAGGACGTGGCCGTCACCATTTCAATGCAGAAATTCGAGCGCGCAGTTCGACTGGTCAGCGACCTCGCCGAACTGGGTGATCCCGAGGAGTTCGCCGACGTCGCATCGGCCGGGCTGGCCGAGATCGTCGGCTGTGATCTGGTGACCTATAACGAACTTGGCACGCATCCTGCTGGGGTGTCCTACCGAGACTGGCCACGTCACGCCCTCGACTCCTCGACGCAACCTCTGTTCGCTTCGCTGGTCGACCAACATCCGCTCGTCAGTTATTACCGCCGAACCGGCGACGGAAAGCCGATGATGATCAGCGACTTCGTCGATCGCCGTCAGTTTCATCGGATGCCGATCTATACCGAGTTCTTCCGGCAGATCCCGGTCGAGCACCAGATAGCGGTGACGCTGTCCACGCGTGACGCCTCGACGGTCGTCGGGTTGGCGCTCAACCGAGCCCGTGGCGAATTCGACGACACCGATCGCGCGATCCTTGCCGTGCTGCGCGCCCCGTTGATCTGCGCCCTCACGAAGGCGCGGATTCGGCACGCGATCGTCATGCGAGGGGCAGCGGCCGTCGCCAGCGACAGGTCGCTCACTGATCGGGAGCGTTCGGTACTGGCCCTGGTCGCACTGGGCCTGACGAACGTGGCGATCGGGCATTCGCTGTCGGTGAGTCCACGGACGGTGGCCAAGCATCTGGAACACATCTACCGCAAGCTGGATGTGACCAGCAGGGCCGCGGCCGTCGCGCGATTCGGTGCGGCCGAGGCAGAGCAGCGGCTGGACTAGCGGATGGATTGGACTAGCGGATGGACTGGACTAGCGGATGGACTAGAGCGGAGTCGGACTGAAGTGCGGGACCTGCTTGGCGTGCGTAGGCCCGTCATGGCATGCGGTGAAGTAGTCCGGCAGGCGACCTAGTACGTAGGGCTCGACTTGGTCGGGCGTCCCGGGGCGGCTGAACAGGAAACCTTGGCCCAGCGGGCATCCGAGCCGGCGGAGGACGTCGGCCTGGCTGGTCCGCTCGACTCCCTCGGCCACCACCTCGAGCCCGAGATCGCGACCGAGGCGCAGCAAGGCGGCGGTGAATCGTTCGGCCTCCGGATCATGATCGATGTTGGTCAGAAAGCCCTGGTCGATCTTCAGTGAGTTCAACGGGATCTGCTGAAGATGCAGTAGCGAGGAGTAGCCGCGTCCGAAGTCGTCCAGGGAGAGCAGCGCTCCTAGCGCGCGCAGCCGGGTGGTGACTTCCTTGGCGGCCTGCGGATCGTCCAGCAGCGCATCCTCTGTGATTTCCAGGACGAGTTGACCCGGCTGGAGCCCGTACCGGTCGATGACCTGCGCGACGCGGTTGGGGAAGTGCTGGTCGGTGATCAGGCTCGGCGGCACGTTGACCCCGATCCGCAGGCCGGCGTTGCCGATCTTCTTCGTCCAGTCCGCGAGCTGTGCACACGCCTCGTTCAGGATGTGATCGGTCAGGCTGTCGAGCAGGCCCGCGCGTGCCCCGATCGGGATGAAGCGCGCCGGCGAGATCGCGGCCTGCTCGTGTGTCCATCGGGCCAAGGCTTCAAGCCCACGCAGCTGGCCGTTGCTCATGTTCACGATCGGCTGGTACGCCACCGCGATCACGCGATCGGCGATCGCCTCGGCGAGCGGCTGGCGAAGCTGCAGATCGTCGATGTTCGGAACGATCATGGTGGGCTCGTAGAACGCCAACTGGCCTTTGCCTGCGCGCTTGGCCGCGTACATGGCGATGTCTGCTTGAGCGAGCAGGCTGTCGACCGGCAGCGTGACACTCTCGCTACGCAGCTCGGTGATACCCACGCTCGCTCGCACGGTGAGCTGAACGCCGGACAAGGTGAACGACTCGTGCAGCGCGTCGATGATTCGCGCACCAACGGTGGCCGGCTCGCCACCGTCTTCCAGAAGCACCGCGAACTCGTCGCCACCGAGCCGCGCGAGGGTGTCGCCGGGACGCAGTACGCCACGCAGCCGTTCAGCGACCCTGATGAGCAAGGTGTCTCCCGCGCCATGACCCATCGTGTCGTTGACGGTCTTGAAATCGTCGAGGTCGCAGAAGACCACCGCCAGGGTCCGCATGTCCCGGCGGTGTAGTTCCAGAGCGTGCTGAACCCGATCGATGAACAGCCCGCGGTTGGCAAGACCGGTCAGCTGATCGTGAAATGCCTGCTGGTGCAAGGCCGCCTCGCGCGCGGCCACCGCGTCCAGCAATCTGCGGTTCTCTCGCACCGTGAGGAACTGGCGGGCGAAGATCAGGATGAGCGCGATCGACATCGTGATCACTTCGACTACATCGATGCGGTGACCTTCAAAGCGCCGTAATGCCAACACCGCGACTGCGAGCAGCAGCGGCAGGTAGGGCAGCATCGTCGCCGGCGCCGGACGTGCACCCGCAGTCGGTAGTTGACTGGCCTTTGTCGCAGCGGAGGTCGTCGCAGAATGGCACGCCGCGACTGCCAGCACCAGGAACGAGGCCACCCATCCGACGTCGGTGATGCCGCCGGTCTGATACCGGCCCGTAGCGGTGAGGTAGGTGAAGCTGCTGTCGGCGACCGCCATCGCCGCCATCGCGGCACTGAGCAACAGCAGTTGCATGCGGTACTTCGTCGGCCTGAGCAGGCCCGAGACTGCCATGGTCAGAATGAGGATGTCGCCGATCGGATAGGCGAGCGAAACCGCGAATGCAAAGGGGTCGTCGCCGCCGGCATGCGCGATGGCACCCAACGTGGTCGTCCAGGACACCGCTACGACCGCCGTGACGACGATCCCGCCGTCGAACAACCATCGGCGTCTGGCTGCCGGACCATCGACCGATGGGAATGCCCACAGACCGATGGCCGCACCGATTGGAAACAACAGGTAGCCGGCGTCCGCGATCGACGGGAACGGCGTGTCCCGATAGGCGATCAACTCGTAGTAGCACCACACCCCTTGACCGGCGGCCCAGGCTCCGGCCCCGAAGCAGACTGCGATCCAGGAGCGACGCATCCGGCCCTCAGATCGCCTCGCTGCCCAGAAGGCCGCCGCCGCCGCCGCGAACGCCGCCGCAAGTTGGCCGAGATCATCGATGAACAGCAGGCCCCGATCGCCGCCCAACCTGACGTGCAGCGCTATCGCGAACGCCACCAGAGCGATAAGCGCCGTGGCAGGGGCCAGCAGACGCGGACCGGCATTCCGGTCGACGTCGCGATGCATCCCTCGCGCCCGGGCCGCTGTGGCGGCCGACGACAGTTGCCCTGACATGCTCCCTTACTCCGTTGTGTCGGTCTTGCGATTGAACTACTTCACCTCTCCTATCGGCCACGGCCGCGATAAGTGGAGGTGCGCCAAGACCGTTGAACGCCAGAATCTCTGCCTGTCCGAGCTGGATCACGGCTGGTTGATCACGATTGCGTGCCGTGCACCAGGCTCGAGGAAGGTGAGTAGCCGGCGCACTTGGACGCGCAATGCGGCGGCCTCGGTCCGGCGCACTCGGGTGAACGGCTCGATTGTCGCGGTGGCCACGCCTGGGCCGGCAGACCTGTCGCGGCTGATGTTCAGACAGCCGTGCACGAACCCGTCGACGAGATAGGTGGATCTGACCAAACCGTTGGTCGTCATGAATCGAGAACGTGTGTCGTCGGAGAAGATTCGCGACCGATCGGCGTGTGAGAGCAGCGCATCGTCGAACTCCGGAAGGATCTTCACCCCGACCACCGTTTCGGGATCCGGTAGCAAACCGTCCGGGACATCGAACAGTTCACGGCCCCGCTCATCGGCGAAGACGCGAAGCTCGTCGGCCATCTTCGCGACGTAGGCCGCCAGCCCGGTCAGGCCGCACCAGGCCTGAATGTCAGCCACCGTGGCCGGGCCGAACGCGGTCAGGTAGCGACGAATCGCATCGGTCGGGTCCTGCTCTGTGCTCGGTTGCTCACCGAGCCACTCCTCGACGGTGCTGTGATACGCCGCTCTGCTGGCGCCCCATACGCCGCGCGGGGTGACCTGTACCAGCGGCAGCACGGTCCTGGCCACGGCAGCCAGGTCGGCGGCGGCATAGTCACCGAGGTCCTGGGCCAGCAGCGCACCCAACTGTGCGAACGTCCGCGGCTCGGACGCCATGAGCTCGCGTGCCAGCATGGTGAGTCGCTCCACGTCGAGGCCGGGCAGTCGCTTTAACTGGTTGGTCTTCATGCTCCGGTCCATGACCGGCTGCAACACTGCGCGCAGTGCGAGGCAATCGCGAGCAGAGACCAGGAACAGTGTGGATCGCATCAGCGCGATCCGGACCGTCCGGCGGGACAGCATAAGGGTGCTCAGCTCGTCGGGATCGAACTGTTGCAGCCGAGTCCACAGACCCACGTACGGCGCGTTGGGCGCCTGGGACTGCATGCCCACCAGACGCTCGATGGCCTCCTCCGGTCCGCAACTCCATGGTTCGAGCAGGCCTTGCCGTGCCAACAACGCGCGGTTGAGGGCGCGGGTGCTCAGCACAGGTCCAGGTGATGGCATGAACTCAGTACAGCAGGTGCGCCTCCAGACGTTTCGCGTTATCTCGATGAACCAACTCGCGTCGTTGGTGCGCAAGTAGAGTGAGGGCGTGATCTCCACGCAGCGCGGTCACCTCAGGGTCTACCTCGGTGCGGCGCCCGGCGTCGGCAAGACCGTCAAGATGCTCGAGGAAGGCAACCGGCGTCTCGACCGGGGCACCGACGTGGTGATCGCATTCGTCGAGACGCACGGCCGCGAGCACACTGCCGACCGGATCGGTGCGCTGCCTGTCCTGCCGCGCAGGATGCTCAGCTACCGAGGCAGCGAATTCCCCGAAATGGATGTCGATGCGGTGCTGGAACGCCGACCGCAGGTCGCTCTGGTTGACGAGTTGGCGCACACCAACGTGCCCGGTACCGGCTATCCGAAACGGTGGCAGGCGGTCGAGGTCCTGCTCGAAGCCGGCATCGACGTGATCAGCACCGTCAACATCCAGCACCTGGAATCGCTCAACGACGTCGTGCAGGCGATTACCGGTGTGCCACAACGGGAAACCGTGCCGGATTCCGTAGTGCGCGCCGCCGAGCAAGTCGAGCTGGTGGACATGACACCGGAGGCACTGCGACGCCGGATGGCACACGGCAACGTCTACGCCCTGGACAAGGTCGACGCGGCGTTGTCGAACTACTTCCGGCCCGGCAACCTGACCGCGCTCCGGGAACTTGCTTTGCTCTGGCTCGCCGACAGCGTCGAGGAAGGCCTGCAGCGTTACCGCGAGCAGCACGGTATCGCCGCCACCTGGGAGACCAAGGAACGGGTGGTCGTCGCCTTGACCGGCGGTCCGGAAGGCGAGGCGCTGATCCGCCGGGCGGCCCGGATCGCGGCGCGCGCGGTGGGCGGCGAACTGCTCGCCCTGCACATCGCGCGTAATGACGGCCTGGCCGGGTCGTCGGTGGCAGAGCTGGACAAGCAGCGGCTGTTGGTGCAGTCCCTCGGCGGTAGCTACCACTCGATCGTCGGTGACGACATCCCGAATGCGGTGCTGGAATTTGCCAAGGCCAGCAACGCCACCCAGATCGTGATCGGGGCCAGCCGGCGCAACCCTGTCATCGCTGCACTGACGGGTCCGGGTACCGGCATGAGCATCACTCGCCGCTCGGACACCATCGATGTGCACGTGGTCAGCCACGACTACGTCGGCAGGGGACGGGTGCTGCCGCGCCTGACCGGCGGCCTGACCGTGCAGCGCCGGATCGCCGGTCTGCTGGTGGCGGCGGTGCTGCTCGCGCTGCTGGTGCCGATTTGCGCGTCGTTCCGCACCGACCTCACATTGGGCAGCGACCTGCTGCTGTTCTTGCTGGTGGTGGTCATCGCGGCCCTGGTGGGCGGCTTCTATCCGGCGCTGTTGGCGGCCCTTGCCGCGAGTCTGCTGCTGAATTTCTATTTCGTCCGGCCCCTGCATCGGTTCTCGATCGCTGAGGGGCAGAACATCCTTGCATTGGCGGTGTTCGTGGTCATCGCGGCGCTGGTGTCGCGGGTAGTTGACCAGGCCGCGCGGCGCAACGTCGAGGCCGCCCGGTCCAACGCCGAGGCCGAGACCCTGTCGACGCTGGCGGGAAGCCTGCTGCGTGGCCAGGACGCGCTGCCGGCGTTGATGACCCGTGTGCAGGAGACCTTCGCGGTGGGCAGCGTCACGCTGTTGCGCCGATCCGATGATGCCCCGGCCAGCGCGGGGACGGCCGCGCAGCCGCACGATGCGCGCGGGTTGCGTGGCAGTTGGACGACGGTGGCCGGTGTGGGCGAGGAACCGTGTGCCCGCCCCGAGGAGGGCGACACCGAGGTCGCGATCTCCGATGACCTGGTGCTCGTACTGCGCGGCCGCACCCTGGCTTCGGAGGATCAGCGGATGCTGGCCGCCTTTGCCACTGAGGTCGCTGTGGCGTATCGGCAACGGCAACTGTCCGAGGCCGCATCCGCCGCGACTGTTCTCGAGCAGGCCGATCGCGCCAGGACGGCCTTGCTGAACGCGGTCAGTCATGACCTGCGCACCCCGATCGCCTCGGCGAAGGCAGCGGTTTCGAGCCTGCGCAGCAACGACGTCGATTGGAGCGAGCAGGACGAGCGGTCATTGCTGGCCGATGCCGACAGCGCGCTGGATCGGTTGACCGCGCTCGTAACGAACCTGCTGGACCTGTCCCGACTGCAGGCCGGCGCGTTGTCGGTAACGCTGCATCCGGTGGGTCTGGACGACGTGATCAACCGGGCCGTTGCCGCGATTCCGTCCGACGCACTCGACCTGGACGTGCCTGCCGACCTGCCCGACGTAGTCGCCGATGCTGGCCTGCTGGAACGCGTCATCGCGAACGTCGTCGAGAATGCGCTGCGGTACGCCCCGCCCGGGACAGCGGTACGCGTGGCAGCCAGCGTGCACGACTTCGCGGTGGAGTTGCGAGTGATCGACCGCGGTCCGGGAATCCCTGCTGTGGTAAGGGAATCTGTGTTCGCGCCGTTCCAGCGCCGTGATGATCAGGCGGTCAGCACTGGCGCAGGGGTGGGCCTGGGTTTGGCGATCGCACGCGGATTTGTGGAGTCGATGCGAGGCACCATCTGGTTGGACGACACACCCGGCGGCGGTTTGATCGTCGGCATCTCGCTGCCGGTCGCCGCGCAGGCGCCGCGTGAGCAGCCGCTGAATGTGCCGATGGCGTAGCTCGTTGACGTTGGTGTGGCGGGAGCCGCTCCCCCGAACCGGCTCCCGCCCGCGCGAACCCGGTCAGTCATGAGCGCTGCGAACTGCGCCCGTTCGGGTTGGTGCGGGGGTGCGTCGGTTTCGCCCTGCTCCCCGCCGGGCCGCGGCGACCAGGTCGCCCGGCGGATCAATGCTCGCCCCTCTGTGAATGACAATGAGCTAACGCGGACTTAATGTCAAGGACTCGTTCGATATTGCTGGATCGTGTCGCAAAGCTGCTGGATCGTGTTGGTGCGCCAGACCAGACGAAGCGGGTGTACAGGATCCAACGAAGGCGCTCAAGCCGGGATCGTTGCTGCCGATAGGACGCGTGGCTACCGCTGACTCACGAGGTCCCGCGGGCGATTCGGGCTGGCCGCCCAACGTCCGCATCCATCAGGCGTAACCAAATCCGGATGGATCCGTTTGTCCACGTGCGCCTACCGGCGGCGGGGCTGGAAGTCAGGGGCAGCCGAAGTGAGCTCACCGATCGTGCCCGTCCTGCCGCCTCAGTACGAAACGGCGACGGACAACGACGGGAACTCCCCGCTGCGTCAGCTGATCCTGTCCGGTTTAGTCGACCGTCTTCCGGCCGCTGTCTATGTCGCCGAAGCCGGCGAGGAGGGCTCCTGGATCTACGCCAGCCCGCGCATCGAGGAGATCCTCGGCTACTCGCCGACCGAGATGGTGACCGTCGATGGACTGTGGTCGGAGATGCTGCATCCCGATGACCGCGAGTCGGTGATGCAGGCCGAGGCCGACCATCCCGGACACGGCCGGCTGCGCACCGAGTACCGGGTGATGCGTCCGGATGGCCAGGTGCTGTGGGTTCTCGACGACGCGGCGTTCGCCGAACTGCACCCGTACGGCGCTGTGCAGCACGGGCTGCTCTATGACGTCACCGAGCAGAAGCGCAGCGAGCTGCAGTTGGCCGCACATGCCGACATCCTCGAGCGGATCGCGCAAGGTGAAGTCTTGTCCGTGACGTTGGCTGCCGTTGCGGCGGCCACCGAGCGGATCAGTGTGGTGGGACGTTGTCTGATCGAGATCTTCGACAACGCTCCGATCGATGAGGCGATGTTGGTTACCGCGTCCGGCCGGTCGGGCCCTGATGAAATTCCGAATCTCGGTCCTGCTGTCGGTGACGCGAAGCTGACCCTGCCCTGTGGCGAACAGGTCGGGCGCATCAGCCTGCACTACCCGAATTCGGTTCGTCAGCACCACGACGCGGGGTTGGCGGCATGGTCGGCCAGCTTGGCAACGCTGGCCTTGTTCCAGGCGATCGAACGAGCCAACCGGGCGATGTCGCTGTCGCTGCTCGAAGCCACGCTGGAGTCGACCGCCGACGGAATCCTGGTTGTCGATTCGACGGGCCGGATCGTCGGCCACAACGCGAAGTTCCTCGAGATGTGGCACATCGCGGAATCCGACATCGCCGATGGCATGGACGCGCCGCTCCGGGAACGGGTGATGGTTCAGCTCGTAGACCCGCAGGGTTTCTTCGACGGCGTTGAGCGGCTCTACGCCAACCCGCTTGAGTCCAGCGACGACGAACTCGCCTTCGCTGACGGGAGGATCTACGAGCGGTACTCCCAACCGCAGTGGGTCGACGGTCGTTGCGTGGGACGGGTCTGGAGCTTCCGGGATATGACGGGTCACCGCAGGCTTGAGGAAGAACTTCGGGAGCAGGCGTTCTCCGATCCGTTGACCCCGCTGGCCAACCGGACCTACTTCGTGCACCAGCTGACCAAGGCACTCGCCGAACCCAGGCAACCGGGCACGTCGATCGGCGTGCTGCTTCTCGATCTCGACGACTTCAAGACGGTCAACGACTCCCTGGGCCACGTCGCCGGTGATCAGCTGCTCATCGCGGTAGCCGAAAGGTTGCGCGGTTGCTTGCGCACCCGGGACACTGCTGCCCGGCTCGGGGGCGATGAGTTCGTGGTGTTGCTGGAGAACGTCCGCGGCGAGCGCGAAGCGTTGGAGGCCGCCCGCCGGGTTCTGGACGTGGTGTCGCAGCCGCTGCTGATCGAGGGTCAGGTCGTGATGGTCCGGGCCAGTGTCGGGATCTCGGTCGCGACTCCCGGTGAGCAGGCCGGTGACCTGCTGCGTAACGCGGATCTTGCGATGTACCAGGCCAAACGTGATGGTGGCGGTCGGTGCCTGCAGTACGCGAAGGGCATGCACGCGGACGCCTTCGCTCGGCTGGAGGTCAAGGCGGATCTGGAGCGAGCCATCGAATCCGAGCAGCTTGTTGTGCACTACCAGCCGGTGGTGGATCTGGTGTCTTCGCGCATCGTCAGTGTCGAGGCGTTGGTGCGCTGGCCGCATCCGCGCAGGGGCATGATCGGGCCGAACGAGTTCATCCCGCTGGCTGAGGAAACCGGGCTGATCGAGCGGCTTGGCCGCTGGGTGCTGCGTCAGGCTTGTACACAGGTTGCCTTGTGGCGTAAGACGATTCCGGGTCAGTCCGAGCTGACTGTGAGCGTCAACCTCTCGCCGCGACAGCTGTCGGATCAGAGCTTGATCGCCGAGGTGCGTCAGGCGCTGTGGACTGCCGGGCTGCCTCCGACGGCGCTGATCCTGGAGATCACCGAGACGAGCCTGGCCAACCCGTCTGTCGACGCGGTCAGCGTGCTTCAGGAATTGAAGGACATCGGCATCATGTTGGCGCTGGATGACTTCGGCGTCGGGTACTCCTCGCTCGGGCACTTGATGCGCTATCCGTTGGACATCGTCAAGGTGGACAAGTCATTCGTGGATCCGATCGGCGGTCCGGACGACAACTCCGCCCTGCTCGGCGCGGTACTGCAGGTCGCCAACGCGCTGTCGCTGGCCGCCACCGTGGAAGGCATCGAGACTCAGGCGCAGTTGGACAGCCTGCGCGATCTCGGGTGCACACGCGGGCAGGGCTATCTGCTGTCCAGACCGGTGGACGCCCTTGCGACCGCCCGCCTGCTCGCCGTTCGAACGATTCCCGGACGTTCCGCTATGAACGTGGTCGATTCCGGGACCGCGGCCGGCTGACTGGCGTTGTTGCCTACTCGCTCAGCGGTGATCGACCTTTGCGGGCGCCTCAGCTGATGCCGGCCGCGTGCTCCTCTTCCTCGACCTCGCGGTTCCAGTCCTTCTTGATCGCACGCCAACCTTCATCGTCTGCGCCGACCCGCCAGTAGCCCGAGATCGACAGTTGTTGTTGATCGAGGTTGTGCCCCAGGCGTAGGAATCGTCTGATCTGCTTGACGAAACCCGCCTCGCCATGCACGAAGGCATGTACTCGGCCCGGCGGGAACTCCTCCGCAGTGACGGCCTCGACGAGTGCCTCGCCGACCGGGCGGATACCGCGATGTATCCACACCAACGCGGCGTTTTCCTTCATGGGCATGGGGATTTCGTCCTCGGGACCGTGCACCTCGACGAAGATGTGCGCCGTTGCCGTGGCGGGCAATGCCTCGAGAGCGGTCGCGATGGCCGGTAGCACGCTTTCGTCGCCGATCATCAGGTGCCAGTCGGCGGACGGGTCGGGGGAGTAGCCGCCGCCCGGGCCGAGCAGCAGAACCTCGTCGCCGGGCTGGGTGTTCGCTGCCCACGGCCCCGCCACGCCTTCGTCACCGTGCACGACGAAGTCCAACGTCAATGCGGCGTTCTCGGCGTCAAAGTTGCGCACGGTGTAGGTGCGCAGTCGGGGCCAGTACTTCGAGGGCATCTCGGTCCGGATCTGGTCGACGTCGACGGGGCGGGGGTAGTCGCCGTCGGGGTGCAGGAACAAGACCTTGACGTAGGAGTCGGTGAACTCCGACGGTGTGAAGCGGTTCTTGTCCTGGAGTTCGAGCACGACTCTGACCATCGACACACTCAGGCGTTCGGTGCGGAGGACGGTTGCGGACATCGGGGTCGGACGTTTGCGGGCGCCGTTGTCAGCCATGAGTCTCCGATTCTTTCCATTGTGGCGAAGCAGGAATGATGCATCGCCGTCCCGGTTCTTCAGCCTAGGTCGATACGGCAAACCGTTCGCAGCCACCCTCCGCGAGCTCGGCCAGAGCCTGCCGATCGACGGGGTCCGCCGTGTGGGCAGCATCGGATCATGGTTGCTACCGCCTCTACTCCATCGGCCGAACTTCCTCCAGGGTTGTCTCGCCAGCGAGCCGGCCCAGCGCGTCGGTCACGCTCTCGCGTTCAAAGATCCGTCGGTTCCGCGCACCGTCGGTTCCGCGCACCGTCGGTCTCGCTAACCGTCGGGTTTGCGCGCAGGCTCCTCGGCGTTGTGGAGTAGTTGTTTCCAGTCGAGTCGGTTGTGTTGGGGTTTTTGGTGGGGGTCGATCCAGGGTGGCGGTGTCCAGTAGGGCAGGCCGTCGGTCATGACGCAGGTCCAGCCGATGGTCTGGAATTCGCGGTGGTGGTGTCCGCAGACGAGGGTGAGGTTGTTCAGGTTGGTGGGTCCGCCTTGCCACCAGGGGATGATGTGGTGTCGTTGGCACC
>DASXHV010000086.1:0-2040 GCA_036488285.1 Jatrophihabitans sp.
GATCTTCGGGCTGACGAACGAGGCGGCCTGGATGTGGTGCAGTCCGGTCTCGGCAAGCGCCTCGACCAGCCTGATCTTGTCTGCGGTACTGATCGGGCCGGGTTCGATCTGAAAGCCCTCGCGCGGGCCTTCCTCGTAAATATCAACGCGTTTGGGGAGATCGGTCATCGGTTGCCTCTTTTGTTGAATGCTGGAACGATATTCCGCCGCCGGGTGCAGCGAAAGGGGGCGAAAGGATGGAGCATAATCGCTCCGCTTGTTGGGCGCCGCCGCACACCACTGGTTGACGGTGGAGATGCGACGTGAGGAGATCGAAGATAATTGGACAGAGGCAAAAGAAGGCGTTTCGCGCATGCAGGCTCTGGCGGGTATTCGGGTCGTCGACTTTAGCTGGGTGCGGGCGGGTCCGTGGGCGACGCGCTGGCTGGGTGCTTTCGGTGCCGAGATCGTCAAGATCGAATGGCCGGAGAACGAGCGCGGCCGGCTGCCGAGCACGACGACCCCGCAGCACCTTGAGGTCAACCTGAACACCTCGGGCAACTTCAATGATACAAACGTCAACAAGAAGAGCCTCAGCCTGAACGTCCGCACTGCGAAGGGGCTCGATATCGCCCAGCGGCTGATCGCGGTCTCCGACATCGTCATCGAGAATTTCAGCTCGCGGGTGCTGCGCAGCTGGGGTCTTGGCTACGACGAGCAACGCAGGCTCAAGCCCGATATCGTCTATGTGTCGATGTCGGGTTACGGCCACACCGGCCGGCATCACCACTACACGACGTTCGGCCCTGTGGCGCAGGCCGTGTCCGGACTGACCTTCCTGTCCGGCCTGCCGGGCGAGCCGCCGGCCGGCTGGGGCTGGTCGTACATGGACGACACGGGTGGCATGTACGGCGCGATGTGCGCGATGACCGGTCTCTACCACCGCAACATGACCGGGCAAGGCCAGCACATCGACCTGTCGCATATGGTGGCGAGCGTGCCGCTGGTCGGGTCGGCGCTACTGGACTTTACAGCGAATGGACGCGGCTCGCGCCGCCCGGGCTATCCGCCCGGTAACCGCGCGCATTGGCCCGGCACGCCGCTCACCGCCAACTATCGTGGCGGCCCCACCGTGGCCCCGCACAACGCCTATCGCACCGACCCTGGCGGCTACAACGACTGGTGCGTCATCGTCTGCCAGTCGGACGAGGAGTGGCAGCAGTTGGTGCAGGTAATGGGTGCGCCCTCTTGGGCTTCCGAGGACAAATTCGCGACCGTTGCCGGGCGTTTGCAGCATCAGGGGGAGCTGGACGAGCGGATCGAGACCTGGACAAGGACGCTAGGCAAATATGCCGTTACCGAGCAGTGCCAGGCGGCGGGCGTGCGTGCGTTACCGGTGCAAAGCGCGCAGGACCGGATCGAGCACGACCCCCAGCTGCGCCAGCGCGAAATGTACCTGGAGATCGAGCACTCGGCGCTCGGCCGATACAAGGTGCAGAACGCGCCGTTCAAGCTCTCAGGAACGCCGGCAGTAATCAGCCGTCCAAGCCCGATGATCGGCGAGCACACGCAGGAGATCGTCGAAGGGTTGCTGGGACTGTCGCACAAGGAACTGCAGGCGGGGTTTGCCGACGGGACTTTCTGGCCAACCAAGCGCCCCCGCTTCCCATACCAGGAGGAGATGATCCGGTGAGCGACGGCTTGCCGTTGCCCGGCCCGCTGTCGGGTCTCCGCCTGCTGGAGCTGGCCGACCAGACCGGCCAGTTCTGCGGCAAGCTGCTTGGCGATCTCGGCGCCGACGTCATTAAGATCGAGCCGCCGGGCGGCGAGCCGTGCCGGCACACCGGGCCGTTCCTGGACGATATTCCACACCCGGAACGCAGCCTGTCGTTCTGGTATTACAATACGTCGAAGCGCGGCATAACGCTCGACATCAACAAGGCGGACGGGCGCGACCTGTTTCGGCGCCTGGCCGCGACGGCCGATGTCGTTCTTGAGACCTTTCGGCCCGACCATCTGTCGTCGATCGGCTGCGGTTACGCGACGCTGAGCCAGCAGAAC
>DASXHV010000081.1:0-14161 GCA_036488285.1 Jatrophihabitans sp.
CTCGATTTATGCGACCTCATCACCGTCAGCTGTGAGTACACGATCACCGATCGTCGGGATTTCCTAAGCGATCCTCACCCGGTCGGCAGCACCACATACAACTGCACTGAGATGCCAACCGATACCCCGATGACGTGGACCTATTCGGTGGCGTCGTGGGACACCGTCGGGGTAACAGTCACTGGCGGAGCCGAAGCGGTTTTCTTGGGGACGGTCTCTGTGACCTACCTTCATTCCTGGGTGAAAACCAAGCAGTTCAGTGACGGCATCACCGTGCATGCACCGCCCTATTACAAGGCGTGGGTTACGGTCGCCGATCCCCTGACGACCATCACCGGGGATTATGATGTGACGTTCCCCGATACCAAGGGCGCCATGACCGGGTGGCCGGTTGTTGGCCACCGTTACGTCCGCGGCGTTAGCACTACCGGTCCGAATCCAGATTCACAGGACGCCACCACAGCGGCCTCGGGCGGATCCGAGCAGCAAGGCCTGGGAACCACACATCCAGCCGTGGTTGCGCACTCGGCCCCGATGAGCGCAGCAGAATTCGCCACGGCCTGAGGCAAGTACATCCCGGCCCCCGACGCGCCGGGCAAGCCAAAGGTCGAGCTCGGTGGTGACGGCGCGGCAAAGGTAACGGTGACGCCTTCCGATTCCGGCGCGCCCGTCAGCCACTACACCGTCACGGCGCACCCGGGTGGAAACACCTGCAGCGTCAACGACTCCTCGGGCTCATGCGTGGTGTCCGGCTTGCTTGACAGCACCGCATACACCTTCACGTCCGTCGCAATAAACGCCGGCGGCAGCTCTGCCGCTTCGGCGGCGTCGAACACGTTCACTGCCGCGGTTCTGCCGGGCGTACCAGATGCACCATCGGTAGTACTGGTCGACGGGGCTTCGACGGTGACCTCTTCAGCGAGAGTCACTGTCACGCAACCCAGCATGGGTGGGCGTCCATCGTCATACACGGTGACGACCAATCCAGCTGTTCCCGACGACGGTGTCGGTTGCACCGTCGCAGGAGATTCGGGATCGTGCGTGATTACCGGTTTGATCGACGGCTTTGATTACACGTTCTATGCCATCGCAAACAATGCCGCCGGCAGTTCCCAGCCTTCGAGGGCGTCCAACACCATAACTGCGCAGAATCCCCCCGGAGCGCCTGGTAAGCCTTCGGCGGTCAACGACGGCGCGCGCGGAGTCCGTATTACCGTCGCACCACCGGAATCGGGCCCGCCACCGAGTTTCTACACAGTGACAGCCCACCCTGGCGGTGCCACCTGCACGGTGTCCGGCAGGTACGGATCGTGCCGGATCGCCGGCCAAGGAACCTGCGCGCCTGACGCCCCTGCGGATGGGTGCTTGGCGAAGGTGCTGCGCTACGGCACGAAGTACACCTTCACCTCGACCGCAACCTACGAAGGTCGCACCTCTGCGACGTCGGCGCCCTCCGACAGCTTTGAGCTGACTGAACGACCCGCCACTCCGGCCCCGCCGACTGTGATATTCGCGGGTTCGACCTGGGCGGTCCTGAGCGTGGTTCCCAATGTCAGCGGCGGCGGAGCAACCTCGTACACCATCACCTCCGATCCCGGCGGCAAGACGTGTTCGGTTCATAGTTCAGCCGGCGGCCAATGTCGGGTCGACGGTCTACTGACCGGAACGAAATACAGATTCAGGGTTACGGCCAGTGGCCTTGGCGGCGACTCGTCGCCCTCGTCGCCCTCGCGCATTGTCATCGCGCAGGCTCCGCCCGCGGTGCCCGATGCTCCGTCGGCAGTCGCCGGTGATTCTTCGGCCGAGGTGACAGTAACGGCATCGTCGTCCGGGGGTGGTGTGCCCGACTCCTATAAGATCGTGGCCCATCCCGGCGGCCACACCTGCACTGTCACCGGCGCGTCCGGCTCCTGCCTGCTCACTGGCTTGACCAACGGCACCGCATACACGTTTACCGCGGCGGCGACCAACGACAGCGGAACCTCAACCTCGTCCGCGGCGTCGAAGAGCGTCACGCCGCACGGTGCACCGAACCCACCCGCGGCGCCTATCGCGGTGGCCGGCGATGGCTGGGCCGTGGTCACGGTGAAACCGTCGCCGACCGGCGAGCCCGTCCAGTCCTACATCGTCACCGCTCAGCCTGGTGGTCAAAGCTGCACGATCACCGTTCCGGCCAAAACCTGCCTGTTCCCTGAGCTCGTCAATGACACGGCCTATACGTTCACCGCGACCGCATCCAACGCCGATGGAACCTCGGACGCGTCGGAACCGTCAAACAGCGTTACGCCCCAGGGCCCGCCGGGCGTTCCCGGTGCTCCCTCGGCGATCGGGGGCGACTCATCCGCTCGAGTCACGGTGACGCCAGCTGCAGGCGGCGGATCAGCAACCTCATACACAGTGACGGCGAGTCCTGGTGGCCAGACCTGCACCGTGACCGGTGATCACGGCGGCTGCCAAGTAACGGGCCTGACCAACGGCACTGCATACACATTCACGGCGACCGCGACTAACGCTGCCGGCACCTCGGCTGCTTCGGCGCCCTCGAACAGCGTCGTCGTTATGCCCGTACGGCGCGTCGACCCAGGCGCTCCGGCTCGGCCGTTGGCAGGAAGTCAAGCGTCCGGCCCGAGCAACAGCGGTGCCGGCAGCGTTGGCGCGGCTGGCGTTGCTGGAAGCGCTGGCGCGGCTGGCAGTGCTGGCGTCGACGGCCGTACCAAAGGGGGCCAGACAAAGCCCAAGGTGCCGGCGCCAAGCGCAGGCACGTCGACGACAACCGCACCTGCTCGCAAGGGTTGACGCGGTTGTGAGCACCCGCATGGTCCATCAAATATCAGGCGGTCAGGAGCACCGATGAAGCGATCCAGGATTGTCGGAACGGTCTTCGCGCTGCTGGCAACAGCAGCGCTGGTGACCGCTGTGAGCAAAGCGGCCGACGCAGGCGTCGCGAAGCCAGCTGCTACGGACTCCGCGGCCGCGCTCGATTCCAGCTGGTATGCCTCCGCGCCGTACCTGATGCCACTGAGTAACGATCCGCCGGATGCTACGTCGGTGATGGCCGCGACCGGCCAGAAGGCGTTTCAGCCTGCGTTCATCCTCGCCCCCAACGACGGTGGGTGTGTGCCGACCTGGGACGGCATTACGGAGGTCTCCTCTGACACTGCCGTGCATCACGTTGTCAGCAAGATCCGCGCCGCGGGCGGCGATGTGTCGGTGTCGGTCGGCGGCTATGGCGGAACGAAGCTCGGACAGGTCTGCGACGATGTCGCGGCGACGGCAGCGGCGTACCAACAGGTCGTGGACGCCTATGATTTGAAGGCGATCGACTTCGATCTCGAGGTACCGGAATACGAAGATTCGGCCGCGGTGACGCGGGAACTGGGCGCGGCCCAAACCCTGCAGCAAAACAATCCCGGAATCTATATCTCAGTCACCATGCCAGGGACATCAGAAGGAACCGGGGACTTCGGGACCCAACTGCTGGACGAGGCACAGTCCCTCGGTTTCACGCCGGACAACTTCTCCATCATGCCCTTCGACGGCGGATTCGACGGCGGCTCCGCCCAAGTTTCGGCGCTGAAGAAATTCCACTCCCTGCTCATGAGCCACCTCGGCTGGAACAGCGCAACCGCCTATGCACACGAAGGATTCTCGGGGATGGACGGGAAGTCTGACACGTCGGAATACTTCCGGAAGGCTGACTTCAAGACGGTCCTCAAATGGGCGACCGCGCACGGGCTCAATCGATTTACATTCTGGTCTGTCAACCGGGACCGCAAATGCGGCTCGTCCACGGACAACGGAATCTGCAGCAATGTTGATCAAGCCGATTGGGATTTCACGAGATTCGCGGCGCAATTTGCTGGCTATGCGCCGCCGTCCCCATCCCCGCACCCTCCTTCACCCACACCGTCACCGTCACCGACACCGACACCGACACCGTCACCGTCACCCACACCATCCCCGACACCCTCGCCGAGCAGCTGCGTCGCGCCGGCTTGGCGGGCGACGGCTGAGTACTCAGGGGGCGCGGTGGTGTCCTACGACGCGCATGAATGGGCAGCCAAGTGGTGGACCCAGGGCGACGTGCCGGGCAACAACGACCAGGGCGTGTGGATTGACAACGGAAGATGCTCTGGCACCCAGCCGCCTCCCTCGCCGGGTACTTGCGTCTCGCGGGCCTGGCGTGCGACGGCTGAGTACTCAGGGGGCGCGGTGGTGTCCTACAACGCGCATGAATGGGCAGCCAAGTGGTGGACCCAGGGCGACGTGCCGGGCAACAACGACCAAGGCGTATGGACTGACAATGGAACATGCTGAACGCGTCGAATGCCTTTCCGCCCACAGGATCAATAGCAAATAGTGCCCTTTTCGTATCCGACAAAGCTTGCTAGCCCTCGTAATCTGCTACATAGTAGACACATCATCACCTCACAGTAGGTACAGCGTTCCCAGAGAATTTTGGGAACACGGCGCGCGGACGATCCATCGGCCGTATCTGATCCAGCTGCGGCATCCAGGCGGCCAAAGCAGGGAGCCATGTCGAGGGCGGTTGAACCACCAGGCGCCAGCGGTTCACTTCCGAATGCTCGATCGCGACCGACCGTCGACGACAGTTCCGACGGAGGACTCGAGTACCTCCGAGATCGATTCAGGAACGGTGATGAGCGCGGCACGGAGTTGTCGGCTCATGCTGCGCTGAGTCGTGGAATTGCCCTGCTGGATATCTACGATGTTCTTCGCACCGAAATCCACCAGGCCGCGAGCCCAGATGCGTCCCGGCCATTTCTGGAGCGTGCACAGCGGGCGATATTGACCGACAGGCTCGTCCGCCTCGTAACCAGATTGCAGAACGTCGACACGGGCGGCAGTCCGTGCAAAGCCCTCGTGCTGGACGAGGCGCATGGCACCGCGGCCGCCGTGGCACATCTACTCAGTACATTCGGATTCAACGCCCTGTTGCTGCCGGCCGCGGTGCTATCCGACGGCCGGCTCATCCTCGAGCTTCATGCGTGGCTGCCGGCCGTTGAAGATGTTGTCATCGACTGCACCGGCGCGACTGATCACGGGGTGTCGTCCGCGGCAAGGCTGTTGACTCGTCTGGCGCGTGATCCTAAACCGCAGCTGGCGCTGCTTCTCGATCCCGGAGCCCGAGTCGCACCAGAAGCGCTGAGTCAGCTCCGCGAGGTCTCTGTAACCGAGGATCTGCGCGCGTTGATGTCGGCGCTGAAGGTGCCGATAACCAATCCGCTGACGCCTCGGGAACGCGACGTTCTGCAACAGGTTTCGTTGGGCGCGACCAATGAGCAGGTCGCCAAGGCATTGGGACTTTCGCTGGCCAGCACGAAGACATACCTCGAACGAGCCCAGGCGAAGCTGCACGCCCGCGATCGGACTTCGGCGGTAGCCACCGCATTGCGACGAGGCTGGCTCTAGGGCAGCTATCCGCGGTGCGTCCTATCGAGCGCCGGGTGGGCCCAACCGCGGGTTGACGCTGCGCCACGGTGTGCCATCAGTGCACGGTGTAGCGCTATCGCTTGGTCAGGGTCGAACCGTAGGCGGTACTGCTCCTCGCGACGCGACGATGGAACCGAAATCGTCACGCCCAGTGCGGCGCACGATGCGATCAACGAGCGTGCTTGTCCGGAGCTTCCGGCACGCAGATTGAGTGACATGTCGGCCGCCCTCACTCGCGGCGTGGCAAGCAGCATGCCACGCCACTGCGCCGCGGCAAGGTCATAGGCCATCGTGCTGTCTTCGAGCCAGTTAGCTCCCTGGCCGATGAACCTGGCCGCGGAGCGAAGACGATTCTCGAACCGCATTCGGTCCGGGCGAGGTACCTCCAAGTAGACCGAGTAATACGACCTGCGTCCCGTACTCGGTTGTGCCCAGGCTCGGCCTGCGATCCGGTGCGCAAAGGTCAACAGCAATGACCTGCGTAACGCTGCCCCCGTTGACAGTGGATACGACGGGGCGTCGACGACGGTGGGATCGCCGCCTGATGGGGAAAGGAGCGTACACAGTTCTATCCAATCGCTGAACGTGTACTCCGGCGCTCGCCAGATCATTTCCTCGCTGTCGGCCTCGCTCAGCGCCGAGCAAGCCGCAGTCTTCGTACTCTTGTGCAACGCTGAGCGACCGCTGCCACTTCGGTCCGCTGAGCGGTCCACGACATGTCCCCGCGCTGTTGTGGCCGGGTGGGCGCGAGGGCTCCGGATAGCCGCGTCGGCGGCTAGCTGTATTTCTCGAATCATGCTGGGGTATCGGCCGCTACAGGCCGCGGGTCTCGTCCGACTATGGCCTGGATCTGCGTCGAGCTCATGGCGAGGTTCACCGCGTGATAGAAGATGATCAGGCTGAACATGCTCACCACCGCAAGATCAACCCAGTTCGGCAGCACACTGTGGGAGCCATTGCCATACCTGCCCAGCAGACCCAGGAGCGTAATCCCGATCAACCAAGGCCAGATCCACGATGCGGCGCGCCAGTCTATGTCGGAGCGGTGCACACCCCCTCTTCTGCGAAGAGCGATTTCGAACAGCACTCGGCCGAGGAAGATGGCGATCAGGAGCTTCCAGCTAGCCTCGAAACCTCCCCAGTAGATGACGAGGTTCGCCGCAACAAAGCCGATGGGGTTCAGCAGCTTCGGGCACGGGACTCGGTAGGAGCGCGGCCTGAGTGGATCCCGCAACTGCAGCGCGGCCAAGGACACCGGGGCGAAGGCGTACATGATCGCCGTGGCGGATGTGACGAGGCCGACGAGTGAACGCCAGCTGGGGAAAGGCAGAAACGCGATCTCGCCGACGACGAACGCGAGCAGGATCGAGTACCACGGAACGCCTGCCTTGTTGACTTTGGTGAGGCCCTTTGGCAGCGCTTCCTCTTCGCCGAGAGCGTAGGACAGTCGTGCAGCGGTACCGACGTAGACCAGGCCGGTCCCGGCCGGAGAAACCACAGCGTCGACCAACAGAATCGTCGCTAGCCAGCCCGCTCCTGCGGCCACCGCGATCGAGTAGTAAGGGCCGAAATCTCCGAGCCCGATAGGAGCCGACCAGCCATGGACGAGGCTCGCGGGGTTGAGTGCTCCGATGAAGCAGACTTCAAGCAGCACGTAGATGGCCGCGCCGATCAGCATGGCGCAGATGACTGCGCGAGAAACATGTCGCTCGGGGTCGCGTGCTTCGCCGGCCATCTGTACGGCTTGTTCGAATCCCTGTAGAGCGAATACGACGCCGACCGGAAGGGCGGCGAAGACGCCGTGCGCACCGTAGGGCGCGAACCCGCCGCCGGCGTGGAAGTTCGAGGCGTGGAAGCTCAGCGTGATGAGCACTACTACCGTCAGCACTGGGACGAGGGTCTTCCAGATGACCATCGCGCTGTTGCTGTCGGACAGCAACTTCGCACCCATCAGATTGATCAGCGTGAACAGCAACATCGCTGCGCTGGCAACGATGATGCCAGTCGGATTCAGGGTGCCATTGTCATGCAAGAGCACCAGGTGCTTCTTGGCCCATCCGACGCTGTCCAGGTATGAGATGCTCGCCTCGACTTCGATGGGCGCGATCGTGACGGCCTGCAGCCATGCCGCCCATCCGGCAGCGAAGCCGGCGAGAGCGCCGAAAGCGAAATAGGGAAATCGCGCCGTGCCCCCGGTGACCGGGTACGCCGCACCGAGTTCGGCGTGGATGAGCGCGAGCACAATGAGCATGAGTGCAGCAAGGATCCAGGAGATCAATGAGGCCGGACCAGCTGTCTCAGCGGCGAACAGCGCTCCGAGCAACCAGCCTGAGCCGATGATGGATCCGAGTGAGACGAACATCAGACCCCAGAAGCCAACCGATCGCTTGAGCTGATCACGTGATACTGGCCCGGGCGGGACTTCGTCGATCACCCATTACCTCCAAGACAATAAAGGACCGCGCGATCGCGATCCGCCGAAAGGCTAGCGTTGGATAGTCGGCGCAGCGAGCGGCTGCGTGTAGGCCATTCAGCGGACGTTGCCGCGACATATTTCGGCGCTATCAGGGCCCCGTGACCAAGGAGTAGATCCACGTGGATCGGTAGGTGCCTGCTCTGGTATCCGCACGCAGATGAAGCTCCATGTGATGCACCCAGGTCTGGGCTCCCATGCCTTTTCCCTTGCTTGCACTCATGATTGTCGCGGCGGTCGGAGCGACGGTGACCCCGGCCGGAACCGGGACGGGGTAGCTCACCGCGTTGTCTGCCTTGGTGCAGGTCGTCGACTGATCGCAGGACCCTCCGGCACCCGCGTCGGTCACCGACGTTGCCGGCAATGCGTGTGCACCGTCGGAAAAGACCGTGGTTGTCAGCGTCACGTTCCAACCCGCACCGGTGCCGGAGTCGTCGGCTACTGCGATCGACTGGTCAGCCGAAATCTGCGCAGCCGTTCCGTTGAGCGTCGACGTAAAGTGAACGGCGGCTGGCGCGAGGAGCGTGCGGCCGCCGCCGGCAATCGACGTCGTGCCGGCTTCGGCGCCGCTTGCAACGACAGTCCAGCTGAACGAGATGGTGCGGTTGATACCCGCCTCGTCGGTTACGGTCACGGCGACCGCGAAGAAGCCGGCAGCTGGCTTGCCTGTAATCAGTCCGGTCAAGGCGTCGATTGACAGCCCAGGCGGTAACCCAGTTGCTCGAAAGGCAGTAGTCGCGCCTGGGCGTGTGTTGGTTGCTCGGATCTGGAGCGTGACTTGCGATTCCGATGTGTCCGACTGACTGCCCGGGTTGATCAGGACGATGGTTCCCACCGTCCAGGTGAACGACGTATCGGCGCTGGCTCCGACGCTGTCGAGAACGTGCACCGTGACGGCGTAACTGGCACTGGTTGTCGGGGTGCCGGTGATCAGCCCGGAAGTGGCGCCGATAGAGAGTGCGGGAGGTAGGCCAGCAGCGCTGTAGGTCAGACTTGCCCCCGGATCGGAGTCGGTCGCTCGAATTTGAACTGCGACGCTGACGTCGGGAGCGCTCGTTTGGTTTCCGGGGTTCGTCACATTAACCGAAGCGATGGCCCAGTTGAACGAGAAGGTCGCGCTGGCTCCGAAATTGTCGGTAACGGTGACAGTGGCCATGCCTGCGGCGGTCGGCGTGCCGGTGATGAGCCCGCTGGTGGCGCCGATCGACAGCCCGGGCGGCAGGTTGGCGCTGTAACTGAGCGTGGCTGTTGGTACGGAATCAGTCGCCCGGATTTGACAACTGACACCGTCGCCAGCCTTGCTCGACTGGTTCCCGGGGTTCGTCGCCGACACGGTGGGTACAGTCCACCTGAAGGACTTTGTATCGCTGGCTCGAGTCTTCCGGTCCGTGGCGGTCACCGTGACGGAGTAGCTGCCCCCGACCGTCGCCGCACCGGAGATCACCCCACTCAGCGGATCGATTCCTAATCCCGGAGGAAGGCCGGCCGCGCCGTAGAACAGGTCTGCGGGCGTCCTGGTGGCTGTGGCCTGGAGCTGCAGAGAGGTGGCAACACCTTTGCCGCTGACTTGGTCACCAGGATTCGTGATGGTCAGGACGTTCGGAACGAACGCGTCGACTCCGCGCGGTGAGCCCAGTCCCGTCGGGCCATCCCATCCGGTGACCGCATTGCACAACAAACTCCCTTGAGGGCAGGAACTGCTGCCGCGGTTGCTCCCCGCCACCACGTCGTAGAGATTGGTGGAATTGGCATACGCGTAGGGGTAGGAAGCCGGACGGTCGGTGCCGCCGGGGACACCGGCCAGCGCGTACATGGCTGCAATGATCGGGGCCGACACGCTGGTGCCTCCCCATACCCCCCAGCCCCGCGTCCCACTGCTGATGCTGACGTATGCAGCAACACCGAACGTCGTGTCCGCAGTGGCGGCCACATCAGACACCGCACGGTTGTCGCAGGCGGAATTGCTCCCTTGGAATGCGCCGTTGCCATCCTGAAACCAGGGCCGTGCTTCGTACGCTGAACATCCGCTGCCCGCGCCGGTCCAAGCCATCTCCAACCAGGTACCCGCGAAGGAAAACAATGTCGTGCCGCCGACGGAGATCACATGCGGAGAACTCGCCGGATATGAGATGCCCCCTGCATAGCCGTAGTCCCCGGTGGACGCTGTGATTACCACACCGGGATGGTCAAGGTATAGCGCGTCGTATTCCGCCGCAATGCCGAACTCGTGTGTGCCCCAGCTATTGGAAACGTATTTGGCGCCCATGGCAACGGCCCGATTGATCGCGGCGAAGAGGGCGTCCCCGTCGCCGTCCGCTTCTACCAGCAGAAGGTGGCACAGTGGGCACACCGCAGAAACCATTTGGAGGTCGAGCGAGTTCTCGCCCGCCCATCGGGTGTTCGTCGTTGGAAGGGGCAATGCCTCACCATTCTGGTTGACCTTCCTGAAGCAGCCGTTTGCCGTTGTGCAAGCGGGCAATCCGAATTGAGCGCGATAGATCGCGAGATCCGATTCTGCCGATGGGTTGTCGTAGGCCAGGATCAGAGCGACGGTTCGGCCGGCTCCGGCGGTACTCGAAATCTGTTGGAGGCCATAGGCGTCCTGCAGGTCCGACGGGCTGTAGCCGGCTGGCGTGAAGTTCGGCGTTGCTGCATGGGGTGCGATGTCGCTGCGTCGCTCGGCGAAGCAGGTAGCGTGCCCCGGTGCGACGGCATGGTCGCACGCCGCAGCGGTTCTCGGAATTGCTCCCGGCCCGTTGACCGCGGCGAATGCCGCAGCTCGAGCAGCCTCGATGTCACTGGTCTGCGGCGACGGTTTTGCGCTCTGGGTATGGGGTGCCCGACCCCCGGGCTGGTCTCTGCCAGATTGGCCGACCGGCAGCACGAGCAGCGCAGCGACCAGGAACACAAGCGCGACCGGGATGCGACGACGGCGTGGCGAGGAACGCACTTGTGTGTCCTCCCAAGCCCACCCGAATGCTTCCGACGTCCCCACGGGGCCCATTCGGATCGGCCACCTCGGCACCCTTAACACCAATGTGACATGAAAGGCGGAGGACGCCTATGCTCGGCTTGTCCGCTGATCGGACGACTTGAGTGGCATCTGCTGCATCGGGCCGCGATGCCCGTCGAGCGGATCTCCGTCTGTATCGCGCGTGATTCGGCGAACGCGTGGGGTGGCCGACGTCCGCCGTACGACCGACGTTTGTGAGCTCCCCATCCCTCATAGCGTCTTCCACGGTGCTTGCGAGAGGGGTCTTCATGAGGGTTCGCCGGGCGGTGGCCACCTTGGCCGTATTGGTAATAGTCGTATCTGGATTCTTCCTGGCTACCGCAACCAGCGGGTTCGCCGACGACGCGCAGATCAACTGGGACTGGTGTGGTCACGCTGGCGAAGCCAGCGGCTCCTGCAGTTTCGTGGAAGCAGGGCACACCGATTATCTGTCTGCTCCTGCGCAAGTCGGCGAGACGTCCTACAACTGCGGCCGCATCCCGCTTGACGATAACCGGCCCTGGGCCAGCACCGTGAAGACTCGCGCCGACTGGGGCGGCGACGATCTCACGGATGACCCTGGTCAATTCAACGTGTTCACCAACGGACTCGGTTACACCTGGGGGCATGTGGTGAAGACCTTCGCCGGCTTCACACGCGTACGTGCGCAGCCGTACGAGAAGGCCTGGATCACCGTCCAGGTACCGCTGAGGACAGTCCGAGGCTATTTCGCATTGTCGCTGCCGACGTGGCTTGATGGCCGCTACGAATACATGTACACGTACACGGTGCGTGCAAACGTGACCGGCGCGAATCCGAACGCGCCACTCGCGGTCAACGAGAGCGCCGTCGATCAGCCTGGCGCGGTGATCGAGACCCATTCGGTTCGGATGACAAGTTCGGAGTATCTCCGTCGCTGCCCAATGGCGGGCGTCAATACGGCCAAGCCTGATGCTCCAGGCGTTCCGCGGGCCGCCTCCATAGTCGGGACCCGGAACGTCATGATCACCCCAGTGGCCGCCGCCACGGGCGTGCCCACCGACGTATACCTCATTACGGCCCAGCCCGGGGGACGGGTGTGCCTGCCGCACGTCGGCGAAGGCAGTTGCGTGCTTTCGCTGGACCCTGGCGTCTACACCTTCACTGCGCAGGCGTTCAACTTCAACGGTTCGTCCCAAACATCGAGACCTTCCAATCCAGTGGCCGTCTTCCGGTAACGCATCCAGTGGTCGTCGTACCCGACGAGCCGAACCTCGAAGGGGTGAATTCCCTTCTATTTATGGGCATTCCGCACGCCAGCGTGAGCCTGTCGTCCACTGATCAACCGACTATCTGAGGCCAGCTGTCTCTCGTAGGGTTCGCACCGACGAGAGGGGGCCATCGCGCGCGTAGCTACATGACAGTGAAGGTTGACAGTGAAGGTATTTGATCGCCCGCGTCGTCCGACGCGCTCAAGTAGAGAAGGTTCTTTTGCGTAGCAAAGATTCTGTAAGTGGCAACATTTCAAAGCTTGCACGAGCTAAGACTGCTCGAGCAGTGCTAGGGCTGGCCGCCGCAGTCGCCGTCGTGTCAGGCGCGTTTGCCGTTACCGCGACCAGCGGGTACGCCGACGAAAGCAACGGGTACGCCGGCGAAAGCAACCAGGGCCTGAACGAGGGGACGATTTGGAACTGGTGCGGTCGTGCCGCTGAGGTGGGCGGCACGTGCAGCTTCAAAGAAGTCGGGCATGACGACTATCTGGGCCCGGTGCATCAGGTCGGCGACACCAGCTACAACTGCGGACCGGAGAACGATGTCTACCTATCGTGGTTGGACACCGTGACAACCAAGGCCGACTTTGGAGGCGATGACCTGTCGGATGATCCGGCCCAGTTCAACGCGTTTTCCCAAGGGCTCTCGTACTCCTGGGGAAGCGTGGCGAAGACCTTCAGCGGCACCACTAGTGTTCACGTGAACGCGTACGAGAAGGCATGGGTCACCGCGCAGACACCCCGGCGGACCGTCCACGGAGCTTTCGCTGTGTCATTGCCCGACATTGCCTACCGTCCCGCCGTGCACACCGCTTACACGGTGAGCAGCGACGTCGATGGCGTTGATCCGAACGCATCGCTTGTGGCCAACGGGACGTATACCGACCAGCCGCACGCTGTTGCCGAGGCGCACTCGGCTCGGATGACGGCCGCCGAATACGCCGCCAATTGTCCAGAGGCAGGTGTCAATACTGCCAGGCCAGACGTTCCCGGCGTTCCGACGGCGGTCTCGTCGCCCGGCTCCGGCGCGGTTACGGTAACGGTCCCGCCGGCTACCACGGGTGTGCCGACCGATGTGTACGTGGTGACGGCCCAACCTGGCGGAAAGACCTGCACGCCGGCCGATGGCGAGTACAGCTGCGTGATCTCGTTGGACGAGGGCACCTACGTCTTCACCGCCCAGGCAGCCAACTTCAATGGTGCGTCTCAGCCATCGGAGCCTTCCAAAACGGTGCAGGTGGCAATGCCGATCGTCGTGCCGGCTACACCAGCCATACCCGCCTTGCCCGCGATTCCCGTTACACCTGCGGTGCCGGCGCCGTAGCTGCGTCCTCGGCGTGATCAACCGCATGCGCAGGCCGGCCAGCCAACCAATCGGCCGACACAGAACCCGTTCTGCGACGGTGGTTTCGCCGATAAGCTCGGTCGTATCTCTAGTGCGGAAAGGTGCTTACCGGCGATCGGCTCCTCCCGGTGCCAGGTGATGCTTCCCCGCTGAGTCGGTGCGGCCCGGCGGCCCCTTATGTGCAAGGGCCGCCGGGCCTCGTCGTTGGAGGATCGATGCGCTTCAGTAGCAGCAGGCGCGCCGCGGCCGTTAGGACCTTGGCCGTCGTGGTGGCGTGCGTGGTGACAGCGTGGCTGGCCGCCAGTTGTTCAAGCCACCGGTCGTCGTCGCCTGTCTCGGCCGAGCCAACCGGGCACGGGCCATCTCGTGAATCGGGACCTCCCCCGGCCGTCGTGGTGAATTCAACCGGCACCGGCGAGCCTGTTCAGCGCTTCGACACTGACGACAATGCGGTCGACGCTCACGACGGGCAGATCAGCCAGTTCGACGACGATTACTACCTCTTCGGCACCGCCTACGGGTGCGGCTTCACCTGGACCAAGGGCGGATTCTGCGGCATCAACGTCTACCGCTCGGCAGACCTCGTGGCGTGGACGCGGCTGGGGACGGCGTTCGATCCCGATGAGGGCGACTGGCAGCGGGCGTGC
>DASXHV010000103.1:0-14955 GCA_036488285.1 Jatrophihabitans sp.
CGTCGGCCAGCCACGCCAGGAACGCGTCCGGGTCAACATCGTAATCGAACATACGAGCGATTCTATCCGACCCTGAACCCGACCGCAAGCCGTGACCCCGTTATCTCATAAGACCTAACCCGATCGACCTAGAACCCAACCATCCACCAACCGTCAGACAGAAACGCGAGCCAACACCAAACCCAACCCGTCATCGCTGCGGCGTTTGCTCGCCCATGCGTGTGACGAGGTTCCCTTCCAGGTGCTGAATTCGATGTGCAGCCAGACGGTCACGTATTCTCACTGCGGGCCGGTGCCGTCCCGCTTTATCTCAGACGTCCACTATCGACGAACAGCGCTGCGACGCATCAGGACGCAACGCATCAGGACGTACAGCATCAGGACGCAACGCATCGAGACGCAAAGCGAGGCCGCCCGTGGGTGACGTCACCGGATTTCTCTTCAACGACCGGCAATTGCCTAACCGGCGGCCGGTCCCAGTCCGGATCTCGGACTGGCGAGAGGTGTACGAGGCCTCCGACGATGCCGTGACCAAGACCCAAGCCGGCCGGTGCATGGACTGCGGAATCCCGTTCTGTCACAACGGATGCCCGCTGGGCAACTTGATCCCGGAGTGGAACGACTTCGTCTACCGGGACCGGTGGGACGACGCGATCGCACGGTTGCACGCCACCAACAATTTTCCGGAATTCACCGGACGGCTGTGCCCGGCGCCGTGCGAGGCGTCCTGCGTGCTCGGCATCAGTCAGAAGCCGGTCACCATCGAGCAGGTCGAGAAGGAAATCATCGAGCGCGCCTTTGCCGAGGGCTGGGTCACCCCGGTGCACGCCGGGCAGTCAACCGGCAAGCAGATCGCGGTGGTCGGCTCCGGACCGTCCGGGCTTGCCGCGGCGCAGCAACTGACCCGTGCCGGGCATCGGGTGACAGTGTTCGAACGAGCCGACCGGATCGGTGGCCTGCTTCGCTACGGCATCCCCGAATTCAAGATGGAGAAGCGAATCATCGACCGGCGCATCGAGCAGATGACCGCCGAGGGCACCGAGTTCCGGGTCGGTGTCAACGTCGGCGTGGACGTCACTGCGGCTCAGCTACGCGCCGGCCATGACGCAGTCGTCCTCGCCTGCGGTGCGACTCAGTGGCGGGACCTGCCGGTACCGGGGCGGGAACTGAATGGCATCCACAAGGCGATGGAGTTCCTGCCCTGGTCCAATCGCGTCCAGCAGGGTGACATCGACGTCGCACCGATAACGGCCGCCGGCAAGCGCGTGGTCATCATCGGCGGGGGAGACACCGGCGCGGACTGCCTGGGCACGTCGCACCGACAGGGTGCGCTCTCGGTGCACCAGTTCGAGATCATGCCCCGGCCACCGGAGGAGCGTCCGGTCGCAAACCCGTGGCCGACCTGGCCGTTCATCTTCCGTACCTCATCAGCACACGAGGAAGGCGGCGAGCGGGTTTTCTCCGTCAACACCGAGTGTTTCCTGGGCGACGAGGACGGCAATGTGCGGGCGCTGCGTGGCCACGAGGTCGAAATGGTGGACGGCCGGTTCAGCAAGGTCGACGGCAGCGACTTCGACCTGCCGTGTGACCTCGTGCTGCTGGCGATGGGCTTCACAGGCCCGGAGCGCAACGAGTTGCTCGACGGCTTCGGAGTGGCGATGACCGAGCGCGGCAATGTCGGCCGGGACGATTCTTGGGCCTCGAATGTCGACGGTGTTTTCGTCGCCGGCGACATGGGTCGCGGTCAGAGCCTGATCGTCTGGGCGATCGCAGAAGGCCGCTCGTGTGCCGCCGCGGTCGACGAATGGTTGATGGGACGGACCACGTTGCCCAAGCCGATCGCGCCGACCACCGCGCCGCAACGCTAGCCGCGACGACCCGAAAGCCGCTATGACCGCGCGGCGCCCGAAGCCGAAGCGGGGCCGTTCAGAAATACGTATCGATGAACTCGTTGCGGAACTTGCCGGCCGGGTCGAAGGCGTTCAACAGACCAACGAAATCGGCATGCCGCTCAAACAGCAGGCGGACGGCGTCGGGGCTGGTGTTGAACAACTTGCCCCAGTGCGGCTTGGCGTTCAGCGGAGCAAGCGCGTTCTCGATGGCGGTCAGTACCGGCGTCACCGCGTCGGTGTCGTCCACCCAGGTGAAGTGGATTGCGAGGTTGTCGGTCTGATAGCTCGGGCTGAGCCACAGCCGGTCGGCGGCAACGGTTCGCAGCTCGGTTACCTGCAACACCGGCGCGAGCAGGTCGCGTAGCTCGTACAGAGCGGTGATCGCGGCGGTCCCGTGCTCGCGCGCAACGAAGTATTCCGACTGCAACTCCTCACCCCTGCTGGGCGTGAACTCCTTACGGAAATGGGGCAATCGTTCGTGCCACGGTCCTGGGATGCCCAGTTGTGCAGTGGCGTGAGTGGCATCGGCGCCGGGTAGCGGGTGACGCGGGCCGTCGGCCAGCCGCGCACCAAGCCAGGTCGGCGCCGGCGCCCAACTGTCCGAGGCGGTCGACAGCCGTTTCACCCACACCATGACGGGTGCCGCCTGCCGCCAATCCAGGAACGCGCTCACGCTGTAACCGGCCGCCAGCACCTCATCGAGATTGGAGAGCAGTTGCTCGTACGGCAGATCGTCATAGACCACCTGCTGAATCTCGAACGTCGGCACCAGCTCCATCGTGAGGCTCGTGACGATGCCGAGAGATCCCAAGCCGATGACGCAGCCTTCGAAGGACGGGTCGCCGCGCCCGACCCGGACCAACGAACCGTCCGGTCTGATCAGTTCCATCCCGACCACCGCGGTAGCCAGCGCACCGTTGCCGACGCCAGATCCGTGAGTGCCGGTGGCGCAGGCACCGCTCACCGCGATGTGTGGCAGTGAACCGAGGTTGTGCAACGCGAAACCGGCTGCCTGCACTACGTCGGTGAGGTCGGCGAACCGCACGCCGCCACCAACCGTGACCTCTCGCCGTTCGGGGTCCACCTCGACGCGGCGGGGCAATCGATCGAGACAGATCAGGTCGCCCGTGGTGTCGGCGATCCGATTGAACGAATGTCCGGTGCCCAATACCCGGACCCGGTCCGATCCGGCGACCAACTGCTGCAGTTGCTCGACGGAGGTCGGGCGATGAAATGCCCTTGCAGAGAAGGAGATGTTGCCGGCCCAGTTCCTGATCGGCGCTGTCATGCCTCGAAGTCTAGGGACGTCGCCGAGCAAGGCCGTACCAGCGGGCTCCTGCCTTCGGTCTCGGGCGGGTGGCTTCCCCGCCATAGGATCACGCCATGACTGCACAGCGGGTCGGCATCATGGGCGGCACTTTCGACCCGATTCACCACGGTCACCTCGTCGCCGCGAGCGAGGTCGCGGATCTGTTCGAACTGGACGAGGTCGTCTTCGTTCCGACCGGGCAGCCGTGGCAGAAAGCCGAGCGAGAGGTCAGTACCGCCGAGCATCGGTACCTGATGGCAGTGGTGGCCACCGCGTCCAATCCGAGGTTCTGGGTGAGTCGGGTCGACATCGACCGGCCTGGCCCCACCTTCACAGTCGACACCGTTCGCGACATCGCGGCGATCCGTCCCGATGCCGAACTGTTCTTCATCACCGGCGCGGACGCCCTGCAGGCGATCCTGTCCTGGAAGGACGCCGAGGAACTCTTCGCGATGTGCCACTTCGTCGGGGTGACCAGGCCCGGCTACTACCTGTCCGGTGATCATCTGCCATCGGAATCGGTGACGTTGCTCGACGTCCCGGCGATGGCGATCTCGTCCTCGGCGGTACGCGAGCGGGTACGCGCCGAGCGTCCGGTCTGGTACTTGGTGCCCGACGGTGTCGTGCAGTACATCGCCAAGCTGGGGCTCTACCGAGCCTGACTTAGGTCACTTAGGTCACTTAGGTCCGGCCGTCCGGGACGCAGCCGGGAGTACCGAAGTTCGTCGCTGTAGCTGCCGTCGTCGTTGCGCAGCCGCCCGGCGAAGACACCGTCGGCGATGAACCCGGCCTTCTCCGCGGCTCGCGACGAGGCAATGTTGTCCCGCTTGCAGCCCAGTTCCAGCCGTGCCGTCCCAGTCTGGGTGAAGGCCCAGTCCGCAACGAGGGTCAATGCCCGGCTGGTGAACCCGCGCCCCCGAAAGCCCGGTGCCACTCCGTAGCCGATGCCGAGCACCTCCGGCGGTCCGGATCGGCGCAGCAACAGTGTCCCGGCGCCTGCCCCTGTCGTGGCGTCACAGATGACCGTCCTGGCCTGCGCACCGACCAGCCAATCCAGCGCCGCGCGACTAGCGTTGGCCCGCGCCTCCTCGTCACTCATCGGCCCGCGACTGAACGCCCAGCGGTCGGCTTCTTCGTTGTTCTCCGTTGCCAGAATTGTCGGCCAATCGGCTGCGGTCATGGCTCGCACCGTGACGACGCCATCCGTCAGCGCCAGCAGGATCGGCCACGCTCGCGGCACCGCCTCGCCGTTATCGGATGCGGTCCTGCCGAACACCGCGCAGTCAGCGGTGCCGTAGGAGGAAACCACGCCGGATCGCAGCACCCCCTCGAACCGGAACCCTGCGGCCAGCGCCACAGCCGCCGAAGCCAGATTGAGGGTGTCGCAGCGGACCTGGACCCGGCTCGCTCCGTTGCTCAGGGCGAACCGCGCCAGGGTTGCGGTGGCCTCGGTGGCGTAGCCGTTGCCCTGAGAGTCGGTGGCCACCCAGTAGCCGATTTCTGGCGTGGTCGGTCCGCCGTTCAGGCCGTTCAAGCCGGCCGCACCAACCACGCGCCCGCTGCTGTTCTCGGCGAGCGCGAGGGCCAGGTAGCCGCCACCGGACGCGCCGGAAGGGGCGTAGTCGGCGACGAACTGGTGGGCGGATTCAGCCGTATACGGGCGCGGCAGGTTGAGATAGGCGTGCATTCGGTCCTCCGCCATGATCTCGGCGACCCGACTGGCATCGGACGGCTGCCAGGGCCGCAGCGTCAGCCGCCCTGAGTGCAGCACGAGCCCGTCGAGTTCCAAGCCATTCCACTGAGCCATCTGCCCAGGCTCGCAGACGGCTCAACCGGATTTGGCGCGCCCCGGCACTGAACTCGCCACCCCGGCAATCGTGACCACGTCGTTACGCCTAGCCTCGCGCACGTACTATCCATCTGTGGTTCTCAATAAGCTGCTGCGCGCCGGCGAGGGAAAGATCGTCCGGCGCCTGACGTCCATCGCTGATCACATCGACACCCTGGAAGAGGATTATGTCGACCTGACCGACGCCGAGCTGCGCGCGTTGACGGATCAGTTCAAGCAACGCTACAGCGACGGCGAGACGCTGGATGAGCTGCTTCCGGAGGCGTTCGCGGTCGTCCGCGAGGCCGCCCGGCGCACCCTCGGGCAGTTCCACTACAAGGTGCAGCTGATGGGTGGCGCGGCGATGCACCTCGGCAATATCGCCGAGATGAAGACCGGTGAGGGCAAGACCCTGGTTTCGACGCTGCCGGCCTACCTCAACGCGTTGGCGGGCAACGGCGTCCACATCGTGACGGTCAACGACTATCTGGTTTCTCGCGACGGCGACTGGATGGGCCGGGTGCACCGGTTCCTGGGCCTCGAGGTCGGCAAGATTCTGTCGAGCATGACGCCTGAGGAGCGTCGGGTCGCCTACGCCGCGGACATCACCTACGGAACCAACAACGAGTTCGGCTTCGACTACCTGCGCGACAACATGGCCTGGTCCACCGACGACCTGGTGCAGCGCGGCCACAACTTCGCGATCGTCGACGAGGTCGACTCGATTCTGATCGACGAGGCGCGTACGCCACTGATCATCTCCGGCCCGGCTGATGACAATCAGCGCTGGTATCCCGAATTCGCCCGGCTTGCACCGCGGATGAAGAAGGACGAGCACTACGAGGTCGAAGAGGGCAAGCGGACCATCGCGATCACCGAGCCCGGAGTCGAGTTCGTCGAAGACCAGCTGGGCATCGACAACCTCTACGAGGCGGCCAACACCCCGCTCGTCGGCTACCTCAACAATGCGATCAAGGCCAAGGAGTTGTACAAGCGCGACCGTGACTACATCGTGCGCGACGGAGAGGTCCTGATCGTCGACGAATTCACCGGACGCGTACTGGCCGGCCGACGTTACAACGAAGGCATGCATCAGGCCATCGAGGCCAAGGAGAACGTGACGATCCAGCAGGAGAACCAGACGCTGGCCACGATCACCTTGCAGAACTACTTCCGGCTGTACGACAAGTTGTCCGGCATGACCGGCACCGCACAGACCGAGGCCGCCGAGCTGCACCAGATCTACAAGCTGGGGGTCGTCCCGATCCCCACGAACAAGCCGATGGTGCGTACGGACGAGACCGATCTGGTCTACAAGACCGAGGACTCCAAGTTCGCCGCCGTGATCGATGACATCGAAGAGCGGCACACCGCTGGCCAACCGGTATTGGTCGGTACGGCCAGCGTCGCCAAGTCGGAGATCCTGGCAAACCTGCTGCTGCGTAAGGGAATTCCGCACGAGGTGCTCAACGCCAAGCAGCACGACCGGGAAGCCGCGATCGTCGCGATGGCCGGCCGCAAGGGTGCCGTCACCGTCGCCACGAACATGGCCGGTCGCGGTACCGACATCATGCTGGGCGGCAACCCGGAATTCATGGCAGATTCGGAATTACGTGAGAACGGCCTGAGCCCGGTGGACACTCCCGAGGAGTACGAGACGGGCTGGTCCAAGGCGCTGGAGAAGGCGCAGGACGAGGTGGCCCGCGAACACGACGAGGTAGTCGACCTCGGTGGCCTTTACGTGCTCGGCACTGAACGACACGAGTCCCGGCGTATCGACAACCAGTTGCGCGGTCGGTCCGGACGTCAGGGCGACCCGGGCGAGTCACGGTTCTACCTGTCCCTCGGCGACGAGCTGATGGTGCGCTTCAACGGTGACCGGATCGCGGCGATCATGAACTTCATGCGGCTGCCCGAGGACACGCCGATCGAGAACAAGCAGGTGTCCAAGGCAATTCAGTCCGCACAGACCCAGGTCGAACAGCAGAACTTCGAGATCCGCAAGAACGTCCTGAAGTACGACGAGGTGCTCAACAAGCAGCGCACCGTCATCTACGACGAGCGCCGTGAAGTGCTCTCCGGCGCGGATCTCACCGACCAGATCCGACCGATGATCACCGACGTGGTCACCTCCTACGTCGAGGGTGCGACGTCGTCGGGTTATCCGGAGGAGTGGGATCTCGAGCAGCTGTGGGTGGCGCTGAAAACGCTCTACCCGATCTCGCTGACCATCGACGAGGCGGTCGAGACCGCCGGTGGTGACCGCAACGATCTGACCCGCGAGTTCATGGTCGAGGAGATCGTGGCAGACGCTCAGGCTGCCTATGACCAGCGTGAGGCCGATCTCGGGGCCGAGGTGGTTCGCGAGCTCGAGCGTCGGGTGCTGCTGTCGGTTCTGGACCGCAAGTGGCGCGAGCATCTCTACGAGATGGACTACCTGCAGGAGGGCATCGGGCTGCGCGCGATGGCCCAACGCGATCCGTTGGTCGAATACCAGAAGGAAGGCTTCGACATGTTCGCGGCCATGATGGACGCGATCAAGGAGGAGTCGGTTGGATTCCTGTTCAACCTGGAAGTCGAGGTTGAAGGCGATGCGACCCAGAGCGGGCCAGGCGCCGGCCACGAGGCATCCGAGCCCCCGGCGGAGCTGACTGGCGAGGCGGACGCCGAGCGGGTGATAGCCAACATCGCGGCTGGCACCGACGCCGACGCTCACCCCCACATCTTGGCGAAGGGCCTAGGCAGGTCGCAGGATTCCGCGCCACTGACCTACACCTCACCGACGTTGGACTCTGATACTCCGGAGGTCCGCAACGAGGCGAAGGGTGCCCCGACCGCGAATCGTGCCTCCGCCGCGGCGAGGCAGCGCCGGAGCAATCCGAACCGGGGGAGCCGGGGTAACAAGCGTAAGCGGTAGTCCGCGGGCGTCATCCGCTCTGCCAGCTGAGCAGCGACGGCAGACCAGCCGGTGGCCAGGTGGTTCGAGATGGATACCTCTTTTCAAGGGTGTCTACGGAGCGTGGATTTCTCCACGCTCCGTAGACACCCACATCAACCTCGGCGCCGACCGCGATGTCACCCGCTTCTGGCCCTCATCACCCACAGCGCGCTCGCCCGCAAAGGTCGGCCGACGGCAGTTCAGCCGATCTGAAGTCGCACGCAGCGCCAGCGGCCGTCCAGACCCTCCAACCGGAACGCGATGGCGCGAAACCGATCCTCGACCCGCACGATGGCAGCCACCTCGGCGACGCCGTCCGCAGGTTCGGTGGTATGCAGCGAATGCAACTGGGCGGGCCGTTGCGCTGTGCCGAGCCGAGTGATCCTTCCGGCGTCGCGGGCCAGACCGGCCTGAACCGCGGGGGCGGTGTGCCGGTTCAGCTGGGCGGCCGAGCGCCGTCCGGTTGCGGCCTCGATGACGCCGATGACGAATCGTCGGCTGAAGGTCTGCAGTTCCGGCAGGTTGCTACGGCCGGTGGGTTGGGCCGCGAAGGCATCGCGGTTCACGCTCAGTCTCAATGCAGACGGGGCGCTGGCGTCGTCGAGTTCGAACGGCAGCGGCCTGTCGAACGGGCCGACGAGGCTGAGATGTCGCGCCTGCGTCTCATCGTCGAACGGAGGCTCGCGCCGTGGCGCCGGCCTGACGACGAAGCGGCCGCCGACTTCAGTTGCGACCGAGACTGGGCGTTCGCTGGCGAGTGCGGTTGCACCGTGCGTCATTCAGGCCTCCGTGCGTGGCGCCACGAGCACGGCGCCGGGCGTGAGCAGGTTCGGGTCGGTGCCGATGACGTCGCGGTTGGCGTTGTACCAGCGCGGCCACTCGTGGGCGATTTCGACGTCGTTGGCGCCGGGACGCAGGCGGTGGGCTGCGATCACCCAGAGCGAGTCGCCGCGGGACACCGTCAGCTGGGCCGCCGGGCGCGGGCTCGACGGGATTGAGGGTGTGCTGGGCACTGTCGGCGTGCTTGGCACTGTGGGCCGAGCTGGCGGTGTTGGCGGTGTTGGCGGTGTTGGCAGGCTGGGCACTGTCCTAGCGCCATCGCTGGGCCATCCGATCGCGGGCAGCGTTGGAGCCGTGGAGCTGGTTCGTGCCGCGGCCGAGGCGACGGGCGGCGCGGCATGGGCTGCCGGTGCATGGACTGGTGTGGCATGGATTGGCGTGGCATGGACAGGCGTGGCTAGCGCCTGAGCCGGGCTGAGAAGCAGTGAGGCGCCGGCTGCGCCCAGGATCAATCGCTGTAGGAACGCGGGCAGCATTCGTCCGCTAAGGGCCTTCGCAGCCGGGCCGAATCGCCCGGGCAGGAGCGAGGCGGTGGCCAGCACGGCCAGCACGGCCATCACAAGGCCGGCGGCTAACCAGACCGCGGCCAGCCACAGCGCGGCTTCCGCGAGCGTGATCGCTGCGGAGTCCGCGCCAACGGCCTGAATCCAGGCGTGCGGCGCCCGCAACCCGTCCGAGAGGCGATGCCAGTGAGGCATCCAACGCAGCAGCACGACGGCATCGGCGAGCACCGCAGGCGCTGCTCTCGCGACTCTCGCGGCCCTCCTCGCTCTGAATGACGCTAATGACCCTGATAACGCTGATGACGCGGATGACGCTAATGACTCTGACCCACTACTCACGACCGTTACCCTTCGTTTGCTTGCGTTTGCCTTCATACGCGTCGAGTAACCTACGGTCAAGTAACTTAGGACAAGATCGCCGTCACGTTTGCAGCGACCCTCAGTCCGGTTGTGTTATGACCGTCGTATCGCCAGGCTCAACGCCGGGCACGGGCAGGAGTTGATCGTGGATCTTGAATCGGTGGCCGATGAGCTGTACGGCCTGTGGCCGGAGGAATTCACGGCGCGCCGTGGCGAACTCGCGACCGAGGCGCGCGGCTTGGGTGATCGAGAGCTCGCCGCCGAGATCGGCAAGCTTCGACGGGCATCGGTGGCGGCCTGGCTCATCAATCAGCTCACCCGGGGCCACACCGACCGCCTGGACGAGCTCTCCGAATTCGCCGGCCGGCTCCGTTCGGCCCATCAGGGCTTGAAGGGAGCCCAGTTACGCGAGCTGTCCAGCCAGCGTCAGGAACTGCTCGGCTCGCTTACCGTGCTGGTCGCAGATATAGCGATCGCTGCCGACCGTCCGGCCACCGACGCCGTGTTGCAACAGGTCCGGCAGACCCTGGAGGCGGCAATCGCAGACGAGAACGCCGAAGCGGCGATCCGCTCCGGGCGGCTCACGACGGCACTGTCCTACATCGGATTCGGGGGTGTCGATCTGACCAACGCCGTTGCCCTCGCCGATCGGCGGCCGAAGCAGACCTCGACCCCGCGGCTGCACTCCGTGCCGACAATTCCAGCGGATTCGGCAGCCGATGATGAGGATCTTGAGCGATCTACGCAGTCGGGCAACGCGCAGGCTCGTGCCGAGCAGGCCGCGGCGGTGGCCGCCGAAAACGTCCGGGTGGCTGACGCCGAGCGGGAGCGAGCACAGCTACGACAGGAGCAGGCCGAACAGCGACTGAACGATCTGCAGGCGCGGATCGACCACGCCAGAGCTAGTTCCGAGGACGCGGCCGATCAGCTCGCTGCGGCCCAGCGCCGCTACGACCGGGCGCTGGCACACCTCGACGACGCCGAGCGGGCCCTCGATGCGGCACGCGGCACGCCGCCGAGTTGACCAGAGACCTGGAGAGGAGCGGATCGCGTGCGGTGGGAAGGACTTTTCGCCGACCTCGAAGCACAGGCATCGCAGTTGGCCGCGGCGGCACGCGGTGCCGAGGTCGAGGAACGAGGCCGCATCGAAGTTGGCACGATCGGGCTGGTGGACCGCCTACGCCCGGCGCTCGGCGCCGCGATCACACTGCGCTGCCGCGCCGGCGTGACCGTCACCGGCTGCATTCGTCGGGTCAACCTGCAGTGGTTGCTGATCGCCGAGGATGGCGGGCGGGAAGCGCTGGTCCCGATCGCCGCCATCGTGGCGGTGTCCGGCCTGGGCAGGCTGTCGGCAGTGCCGAACACGATGGGGCCGGTCGAGTCGAAGTTGGGGATCACGCACGCGTTGCGCGGCGTAGCCAGAGACCGATCAGCGGTACGGATGCTGCTTGCCGATTCGACCGTCCTGGACGGCACCCTGGACCGGGTGGGCGCCGACTTCGTCGAGGTCTCGGTGCACGCGCCGGGTGAGCCCCGTCGTCATCGTGAGGTACGCGACGTTGTCGTTGTGGCGATCTCGGCAATCGTGGTGCTGAGGCGGGACGCGTGACCTACTCGCCGACCGACTCCACGAACGGATGTTCGGCGACGAACTGCTTGGTCTGGTCGTACATCCGCGCAATATAGGTCTCGAGCTGTTCGCGTTCAACGCGCCACTGACCCCTGCCACCGACCTTGATGGCCGGCAGTTCGCCGGACCGGACGAGGGCGTACGTCTGCGACGACGACACATTGAGCACTTCAGCCACGTCATCGAGGGTAAGGAAACGATCCCCGGGCATCGTAAATCCTTCCAAGCAATACTGATTGTCCTACCGAATGTCATGGACACCTACACACTAGATTCGGCGCACCCCCGTCCTGAACAGCGGTGCCGCACTGCTCTGCGCTGAGCTTGTCGGTACCGGCATCAGTGTGGCAGCCAGGACCACCGTTGCCCTCGCGGTTGTCCACAGTGGCCGGACGCGCTGTCGCTTCGTCCACAGGAAAGCCGACATCGCACCGCGACGGCACCCCGAGCAGGCAGGATATTCGCCATGCCCGAAACCGTCAGGGGCCAGCTCGACGCCCCGACCTCGCCCGTTCCGCGACGCACCAAGCGGCCGTCCTGGTTAGATCTTCGGTTGATCATCGGGGTGATCCTGGTCCTGCTGTCGGTGCTTGCCGGCGCGTTGGTCGTCACCGCGGCAGATCATCGTGATCCGGTGTGGGCGGTGACGCACGACGTCGGAGCGGGCACGGTCCTGCAGCCCGCTGACGTCAGTCAGGTTCAGGTCCGGCTGGGTTCGTCGCGCGAGCGCTATCTGCCGACCAGCCAGGCGGTGATCGGCCAGGCCGTCAAACAGTCGCTGCGGTCAGGTGAACTGTTGGCCAAGTCCCATCTGGGCCCGGCAGAGAACGGCGTCACGGTAACCATCCCGATCGATGCGCAGAACGCTCCGAAGATCGCGTCGGGCAACCGCATCACCGTATGGCTGACCACCAAAACCTGCCGCGGCGTCGTGGTCCTGAGCGGAATCACCGTGCAAGAGGTTCGTTCCACAGGTTCAGGTGCGCTGTCCTCGAACGCGATCGTGAACGTGCTCGTCAGGCTTTCTGCCGATGATGCCAAGCGGGTCGTCACAGCGCTGAGCATCACCGATTCGGTGATCCGAGCGGGCGTGCTTTCGCCGGATCAGCAGGCGGCCCTGCCCGGCTCCGACCTGGACAGCTGCGTCGGACCAGCGCGATGAGGCCCGGGCTGATCAGGCACCCGATGAGGCACAACCGATGAGCATCCCTGTTGCGATCGCAGCCGATGGTGCAGCGTGGGAAGCCGAACTGCTCAGCGAACTGGAATCCGGGGCATTCGAGCTCTCGGTCGCGAGGCGGTGCGTAGATCTGGTCGACCTGCTCGCCGTGGCCGCGTCCGGCCAGGCCGTTGCCGCGCTGGTCGATGCGCGGCTGCGGCGCCTGGACGTCGATGCGGTCGAGCGGCTTCGATTGGCGGGTGTGGCTGTGGTTGGTGTCGTTGTGCCTGACGCAGGCGGTGATGAGCAGCTGCTGCGTGACGCCGGGGTGAATCACCTGGTTCCGGCCGATGCCGGTGCCGCCGTCATTACCTCCGTGCTCGAAATCGCGGTGGCCGACGGGCACCCGGGTCATGGTCCGGAGCGGGGGTTCGCCGATCCGGCATTCGCGACCGGACCGCTGACCAAACCGGCCTCGAGCAGCGACGGGCCTTCGATGGTCACCTCAGGGCCGGGTCGTCGGGGCAAGGTCATCGCGGTATGGGGGCCGACCGGCGCGCCAGGCCGAACAACGGTCGCGGTGACTCTGGCTGACGAACTAGCCCGGCTCGAGACGGCCTGCCTCCTGGTCGACGCTGACGTCTACGGCGGCGTCGTCGCCACGGTTCTTGGTTTGCTCGACGAGTCACCCGGGATCGCGGCGGCATGCCGGCAGGCGCAAGCGCGCCGGTTGGACACCGCGGGACTGGCCGCCCTTGCCTGGCAGATCAGCCCGATGCTGCGGGTGCTGACGGGCATCACCCGCGCCGATCGTTGGCCGGAGCTGCGGACGGCCGGATTGGAGATGGTGCTTTCGGTTGCTCGCACGCTGGCCGAGTTCACCGTGGTCGACGTGGGGTTTTGCCTCGAGAGCGACGAGGAATTGAGCTTCGACACCCTCGCTCCGCGTCGTAACGGTGCCACCCTCGCGATCCTGGACCACGCCGACCTGGTCCTTGCGGTGGCCTCGGCTGATCCAATCGGTGTCCAGCGTCTCGTGCGCGGGCTGAGCGAACTTCGGGAGGCCGAGATCGCGGCGCCGGTCTGGATCGTCCTGAACCGGGTTCGTCGCGGCTCGGTCCCCGGCGACCCCGCGACCGAACTGGACCTGGCGCTGGACAGATTCGTCGGACAGAGGTCTGCGGCCTTGATTCCGTACGACCTGTCCAGCCTGGATGCAGCGCTCGCGGTGGGCAAGACGCTGGGCGAGGCAGTGCCCAACAGCCCGCTTCGCCGAGCGGTCACCGAGCTGGCCTCAGCCGTCGCCGGCGTGACGGTGCCTAGACGTACGCGTCGGCGAGGCTGAGCTGCGCGGTGGCGTCGACATCAGCTGCCCGAGCGTGCCAGCCAGGGGCCTGACGTGACACGATCACCGGCATGGCAGAACGGCTGAGCCCGCTCGACGTGTCCTTCCTGTACCTGGAGGGGCCGACCACGCCCATGCACGTCGGTGGGCTAGCTGTATTCGACGTTCCCGACAGCGGGTTCGACTACGACCAGCTGGCAGCTCTGATCGAGAAGCGGATTTCGCTGGTGCCTCGATACCGGCAGAAGATCAAGTGGGTGCCGGGCCACATTGCCGGGCCCGTCTGGGTCGATGACAGCGAATTTGATCTCGGCTACCACGTGCGCCGATCGGCATTGCCGCGACCGGGATCGGACAGCCAGCTGCACGAACTGGTCGCCCGCGTACAGGCACGGCCGCTGGATCGGCATCGGCCGCTGTGGGAGATGTATCTGGTCGAGGGCCTGTCCGACGGCCGGTTCGCGATCATCACGAAGACCCATCACGCGATGGTCGACGGAATAAGCGCGATCGACATCGGCCAGGTCATCCTCGATGTCACGCCGGTGCCGCGAGACTTGCCGGACGACTTATGGATGCCACGTCCGGAGCCTGGTGTCGCGACGTTGGTGATCGATGCGGTCACCGAGTTGGTACACCGTCCGACCGCCGTTGCCGACACGCTCCGGCTCGGCCTTGCCGACGTCCGCAAGACCTCCGCGCGGATCGGGGGTGCGATCGGCGGCCTCCTGTCGGCGGCGCGGGTGGCGGCCCGTCCGGCGCCGGGCTCACCTTTGAACACTCAGATCGGCTCGCAGCGTCGGTTTGCCGTGGCCAGTACTGACCTCGAGGACTACAAGAAGGTGCGTAAGCAGGCTGGTGGCACCGTCAATGACGTGGTGCTGGCCACTGTCACGGGTGCGATTCGCGGCTGGCTGTTGTCCCGCGGTGAGTCGGTCACACCGGCCAGCACGGTGCGCGCGATGGTCCCGGTGAGCGTCCGAGGCGACAGCGAGGCCGGTCAACTGGGGAATCGTGTTTCCTCCTATCTGGTCGACCTTCCGGTGGGTGAACCGAACCCGTTGGTGCGGTTGTCGCAGGTGAGCTACGCGATGAAGGCGCACAAGGAGTCGGGGCAGTCGGTGGGTGCCGATGCGCTCGTGGCGTTGTCC